>JALRCL010000022.1 GCA_023268575.1 Patulibacter sp. | reverse complement strand
CACGCTGGCGGCCCGCCGCGACCGGGCGCGCCGCGCCGCGCGCCGCGCGACCGGCGCCGACCGCGCCGCCGCGCAGCGGCGACTGCGCCGGGCCGACCGCGCCGCACGGGTCGCGGCGCGCACGGCGAGCCGGCGCGCGCGCCGTGCCCGGCAGCTCGGCGCGCGGCCGTGCGCGAAGGGCGGGCAGCGTCCGCTCGGCGCCTGGACGAGCTTCGCCAACCACGGCACCGTCGTGAAGGGGAACTTCGGCAAGTACAGCGCCGACCACGGGGGCGTCGCGGCGATGCAGCTCGAGGCGCGGATCCGCCAGGCGGCCGGCGTGCCCGACGGGCAGCGCCTGATCGCCGTCTACGGCAGCGCCGACCAGGGCGACCAGTCCGCCGGCCTGACGAACAACGGCCCGTCCGGCGCCGACCGGGTCGGCCGGCTCGAGGGCGACGCGATGTACGACGCCTGGAAGGACGCCGGCTCGCGGCTCGACGCGCGCCCGACGCTCGCACAGCGGTGGATGCGCTTCTGCTTCTGCGGCCGGGCGACGAGCGACGGCGGCCGGGTCGCCGAGACGCCGCGCATCGGCGCCCCCTTCCTCACGGGCTCCGAGGAGGGCCGCGGTCCGCTGAACGAGATGCTCGGCGTCGTCTTCGAGGGCCTGCGGATCCCGGCCCTGGACCCGGTCCAGGGCGGGAAGGTCCAGGTGCCGGTCGGCAGCTGGTCGACCGCCTGGCCGATGGCGCTGCTGCAGATCGGCGACGGCGGGATCGTGACGATCCCGGGCGAGCCGACGATGGGCATGGGCGAGCTGCTGCGCGCCGCGGTGCTCGAGCAGGCCAAGGCCGCCGGCGTGCGGCGGGCGGTCGTCGCGGGCCTCGTGAACGACTACCTGAACTACGTCACGACGCCGAAGGAGTACGACGAGCAGCAGTACGAGGGCGGCTCGACGGTCTTCGGGCGCCACGAGGGGACGTTCTTCGTCGACCGCGCCGCCGAGCTCGGCCGGGCGCTGAGCGGCGTCGCCACGACGCTGGAGCAGCGCCCGTACGACGCCAGCAACGGCGTCCGGCCGGACGGTCCCGCCTACGCGGCTGGGGCCACGAGCGGCAGCATCGTCACGCAGCCGCGGTCGATCCAGCGGCTCGGGCACGCGACGCTCGCGTGGCGCGGCGCGCCACGCGGGGCGGACCTGCCGGTCGATCGGGCGTTCCTCACGGCGGAGCGGCGCGAGGGCGACGGCTGGGTCGCGGTCGACAACGACCTCGGCAGCGCCTTCCTCTGGACCGTCGACGACGCCGGCCGCTACGAGGCGACCTGGGAGCCGCCGGTGAACACGCCCCTCGGCGAGTACCGGCTCGTCGTGACCGCGGCGCGCTACCGCCTCGCCTCGGCGAGCTTCCGGATCGACGCCAGCGACCGGATCGAGGCCCGGCGCGCGGGCTCGGGCCCCGGGCGCGCGGCGGTCGAGGTCGGCTTCCCGCTGCCGCGGATCAACGTCGACCTCACGGCCTGGCCCTCGCTGCTGCAGACCGGGACGGTGACCTTCCAGGTCGGCGGGCGCGCCGTCGAGGTCCCGATCGGGCGCAACGGGATCGCGACCGTGGACGCGCCCGCGGGCAGCACGGTGACGATCCCCAAGGGCGCGATCCGCGACGGCAGCGGCAACGTCAACGGCAAGGCCTTCACGGCGAAGGCGGGAGGGTGAGCATGCGCGATCGGATGGCGGCGTCGGCCGTGGTGGTCGGCGCGCTCCTGGCGCTGGGGGCCGCCGCGGCGCCGGCGACCGCCGCGGTGGGGGACACCAGCGTCTTCGCGAAGGTCGCGGCCCCGGGCTACCCGGCGCACGCCTACGTGCGACCGGACGGCCGGGTCTTCGAGGGCACGTACGTCGACCCCGCCGGCGAGGGCGTGCCGTCGAAGGTCTTCGAGTACTCCTCCACCGGCGCGCCGCTGCGCTCCTGGACCGTCCCGGGGCAGGCGCTGCGGGCCGAGCACGGGGTGCAGGTCGCCACGAGCGACGCCCGCGGGCGGCTCGTGCTGCTGGACCGGACGCCCGCGCGGGCGCTGCTGCTGGATCCCGAGACGGGCGCGTTCACGCCCTACGCGACGTTCCCGGACCTCAAGTCCTGCCCCGCGGGGGACCTGCTCGTGGGCTGCGAGCTGGGCAGCGACGAGGCGCCGATGGCGAACTACGCCACGTGGCTGCCCGACGGGCGGCTGCTCGTGACGGACTACCACCAGGACGTCATCTGGCAGGTGCCGCCCGGCGGCGGCCGCGCGAGCATCTGGTTCCAGTCCGACGAGCTCGTCTCGGACGGCTTCGGCGGCGCGGGCATCGCGCTCACCGGCGACCGGCGCGCGGTGCTCCTGTCGCAGGCCGGCAACGTGCCCAGCGACCTGCGCGGGAAGCTCGTGAAGATCCCGCTGCTGCCCGATCTCGAGCCGGGCCGTCCGCAGACGCTCTGGCAGTCGGGCATCGCCGACTTCCCCGACGGGATCGCCGTCGCGCGCAGCGGCAACGTCTACGTCGCGCTCGTCGGCCTCGCCGCCCAGGTGGCGAAGGTCGCGCCGGACGGGCGCGAGATCACGCGCTTCGGCACGCCGCTGCTGGGCTCCAACGGCTCCCCGATCCCGTTCGACGGGCCGTCGAACGCCCGCTTCCTCGGGACGCGGATCCTCGTGGCCAACCAGAGCCCGATCTTCGGCAACCGCGCCAACCAGGCGATCCTCGCGATCGAGACCGGCGAGGAGGGCGTGCCGGAGCTCATCCCCGCCGGAGCGGGAGAGGCGCCCGGCAGCGCCGCGCCGGCGCCCGCCCCCGCGGCGGTCGCGCCGCGCCTGCGGGCGACCCTCAGCCCCGGGCGGATCGCCGCGGGGCGCCGCACGACGGTCCGCGTGCGCGTCACGGCGACGATCGACGGCGCTCGGCGGAGCGTGCCGCGCGCGCGGGTCCGGCTGCTGGGGCGGACCGCCCGGACCTCGGCGACGGGTCGGGCGACGCTCCGCGTTCGCGCGACGCGCGCCGGCCGGTTCCGGCTCAGCGTCTCGCGCTCCGGGTACCGCTCGGCGACGGCGACCCTGCGGGTCCGCGCCGGCTCGTGAGCGTGCGGGCGCTGCTGCTCGCGATCGCGGCTCTCGTGGCCGCGGTCGCCATGGCGCCGGCGGCCACCGCCGCGCCGACGCTCCCGCTCGGCGGCGCCGGCCGCTGGATCGTCGACGCGGAGGGCCGGGTCGTCGTCACCCACGGGCAGAACCGGGTCGAGAAGCGTGCGCCCTACCTGCCGTCGGCGGCCGGATTCGACGAGGCCGACGCCGCGTTCCTCGCGGCCGAGGGCTACAACAGCGTCCGCCTCGGCGTGATCTGGACGGCGGTCGAGCCGGCGCCGGGACGCTACGACGAGGCGTACCTCGCGGCGATCCGGGGGACGGTCGAGACCCTCTGGCGCCACGGGATCGTGTCGATCCTGGACAGCCACCAGGACATGGTCCACGAGAAGTACCAGGGCCAGGGCTTCCCAGGGTGGGCGGCGATCGACGAGGGCGGGCTGAACGTCCCCGCGGGATTCCCGAACAACCAGTTCGTCAACCAGGCCCTGCTGCAGGCCTACGACAACTTCTGGCGCAACGCGCCCGGGCCCGGCGGCGTCGGCATCCAGGACCGCTTCGCCGACATGTGGCGCCACGTGGCGAGCCGGATGCGCGACGTCCCGGGCGTCGCGGGCTACGACCTCCTCAACGAGCCCTGGCCGGGCTCGGGCTACCTCGCCTGCATCGGCGCCGCCGGCTGCCGTGGCCCGGACGCGCAGTTGCACGCGATGCAGGTTCGGGTCGCTTCGCGGATCCGGTCCGTCGATCCGGTGACGCAGGTCTGGTACGAGCCCTTCTCGACCTTCAACAGCGTCGCCGACACGACGATGCCGCGGTTCGACGTGCCGCGGTCGGTCTTCTCGTTCCACGCCTACTGCACCGTGGAGGGAGTGACGCTGCGCTACGACCCCTCCTGCGAGGGCTCCGACCGCACCGTCCTGGACCGCGCGGAGCGACGGATGGCGCGCGACGGCGTACCGGGGGTCCTCAGCGAGTTCGGCGCCACGACCGACCTGCGGACGCTCGAGCGGATCGCGACGATCGCCGACGAGCGGATGGTCGGCTGGCAGCACTGGGCGTTCACCGGGCACGACCCGACGACCCAGGCCTCCGGCGACCTCCAGTCGATCGTCTACGACGACCGGCTCCCGCCGGTGGGGGCGAACCTCGCGACGGCGAAGCTCGGCGTCCTCAGCCGTCCCTACCCGCAGCTCGTGGCCGGCACGCCGAGCGCCTGGCGCTACGACCGGGCCGCGCGACGGTTCAGCGCGCGCTGGAGCACCGCGCGCGCCGACGGGAGCGGGAGCTTCCCCGCCCGGAGCCGGAGCGAGGTGGCGGTGCCGGCTCGGCAGTACCCGTCGGGCTACGCGGTGCGCGCGGTCGGCGCCGCGATCGTCTCGCCGCCCGGCGCGACGACGCTCGTGCTCGAGAGCTGCCCGGGGGCCTCGACGGTCGAGGTCGAGGTGACGCCGGGGGCCGCGCGCACGGACGACTGCGACCCGCCGTCGGCGCGCCTGCGGGTCACCGTGTCGCCGTCGGCGATCCGCCGCGGGCGGCGGACGGTGCTGCGCGTCGTCGTCCGCGCCCTCGACGGCGCTCGGTGGCGGGGGCGGGCGGGAGCGACGGTGACCGCGGCCGGGCGCTCCGCCGTCACCGGCGCCGGTGGGCGCGCGCGGCTGGCGGTGCGCCCGCACCGTCGCGGGCGGATCGTCGTCGTCGCCCGCAGCGGCTCGGCGTCGGCCCGCCGGACGGTCCGGGTCCGCGCGCCCCGCTGACCGCCGCCGGGCGCGCGGAGCCGGGGTGCGACCGGGAGCCCCTCGGGGTCAGCTGGCCCGGCGCGTCGTCGCGCGCTCGGCGAGCAGCAGCCGGAGCGCCGCGGGCGAGCGCCCGAGGTCGCGCGCGATCTCGTCGAGCCGGTAGCCGCGCGCCGCCAGCTCGGCGGCGCGGGCGGCGACCCGCAGCCGGGCTGCGCGTCGCTCGGCCGGCGCGGCGGGGCGCTCGGGCGCCAGCAGCAGGCCGTGGCGGTGGAGCGTCCGCTCGATCCGGCCGAGCTCCGCCGCCCCGATCCCGGTCCAGCCCGCGATCACGGGCCGCGAGCAGCGGGCGAGGGCGCCGAGGGTCAGCACGCCGTGGCGGGTGAGCGTCGCCCGCAGGTCGGGCGCGAAGATCGCCGACAGCGGCAGGCGGTCGGCCTCGGGATCGGCGGGCAGGAGGACCTCGCAGGGGAGCTCCTCGGGCCGGAGGGTCGCCTCGTGGGCGCGCAGCTCCGCCGGGTCGACGCGGCCGGCGCGCAGCGCGTCGTCGCCGTGCGCGCGACGCAGCGCGGCGACCGCGGAGCGCTGCAGGTCGGCGACGACGTCGGGCGCCGCGGCGACGTCCTCGCGCGGGCGGCCGAGCGCGAGCGTCGTCCAGCGGCGGTCGGCCTCCGCGGACCGCGCCGCGCACCAGGCCGTGACCGCGTCGAGGTGCTCGCTGCGGTGGAACGCGACCCAGCGGTCCTCGCCGGGCTCGGCGTGGAACCAGTCGTAGCGCTCGACGACGAGCACCTCGCCGTCGGCGGTCGTCCGCTCCGCGCAGGAGCGGTGGACCATCACGTGGTGGCGGCTGTCGTGGAGCTCGCTCATGCGGCGGCCTCCGGCTGGGGGTCGAGGCGGCGAGCGGCGATCATGGCGTCGGCGGGCAGCATGTAGGGCCGCCGAATATTAGGCATACCTATCTGGTTCGCGCATCCTCGATCCGCTGCGCCGGCCCGCGCCGGGCCCCGCCGCCGGTCAGTCGCGCTCGCGCGCGGCGAGGCGCAGCCAGACCTCGGTGCGCGTCGGGAAGGCCGGGACGCTCGCGTCGAGCACGTGCAACGGGACCCGCCCGGCGACGGCGATCGTGGCCGCGTGCAGCTGCTCGGCGACGCCGGCGCCGACGAACGTCGCGCCGAGCAGGACCCCGGCGCTGCGGTCGATGACGAACCGCGTCGTCCCGCCGGCCCCCTTGCCCACGAAGCTCGCCCCGGCGGTGCCGTCGCTCGGGGCGTCGATCGCCTCGGCGTCGAGCCCGGCGTCGAGCGCCGACTGCAGCGTGTGACCGACCGCCGCGACCTGCGGCTCGGTGAACGTCACCCGCGGGCTGCGCAGCCCGTCGGGCTCCTGGCCCAGGAGCTGGGCGTCCTGGTCCTCGAGCAGCCGCGCCGCGACGACGCGCGCCTGGCGCTTGCCCTGGTGGGTGAGCAGCGCGCGGCCGTTCACGTCGCCGATCGCGTAGAGCCAGTCGCGGCCGCCGACCTGCAGCCCCTCGTCGACGCCGACGAAGCCGCGCGCGTCCGGTTCGACGCCGACGGCGTCGAGCCCCAGTCCGTCGCTGTTCGGCGTCCGTCCGGCCGCCACGAGCAGCTCGTCGGCGCGCAGCGCCTCGCCGCCCTCGAGCGTCACGACGACCTCGCGCTCCTCGCGGGCGGCCGCCGCGACCCGCACGCCGGTGCGGACGTCGACGCCGCGCGCGCGCAGCCCGTCGGTCACCTGGGCGCTCGCGAAGGGCTCCTCCTTCAGGAGGATCCGGTCCGAGCCCTCCAGGAGGGTCACCGTCGCACCGAGGGACGACCACGCGAGCGCCATCTCGGCACCGATCGGGCCGCCGCCGAGGACGAGCAGGCGCCCCGGGACCTCGTCGGCCGTCGTCGCGTCGCGGTTCGTCCACGGGTCGACCTCCTCGAGGCCGGGGATCGGGGGCAGCGCCGGTCGCGTTCCGGTCGCGATCGCGACCGCGCGCCGCACCGCGATCCGCTCGACCGCGCGGCCCTCCCCGTCGACGATCTCCACGAGCCGCTCCCCGACGAGCCGGCCGTGACCGCGCAGCAGGCGCACGTCGCGCTCCTCGATCCACGGCAGCTGGACGCTGTCGTCGAGCTCGTGGATCACCTCGTCGCGCCGGTCGAGCACGATCTGGGGGTCGGGCTCGCCGTGCACGAGCTCCCGCACCCCGGGCACGCGCCGGGCCTCCTCGAGCAGCTCGTGCGGGCGCAGCAGGGCCTTCGACGGCATGCAGCCGTAGAACGAGCACTCCCCGCCCACGAGCCGCGGCTCGACGAGGACGGTCTCGACGCCGCGCTCGCCGAGCGCCCCCGCCAGCACCTCGCCGGCCGGACCGGCTCCCAGGACGACGACGTCGGCGTGGCTCTCGCGCATGGTGCTCCCCTGTTCCCGATGGTCGGTGCCCGGAATCGCGGCACCGGGGGCATGAAAGCGCATGGACGGGAGCGCCCCGCCGGGACGGTGGCCGCGACGCCCCCGACGGGCCCCGGACGACGAGGGGCCTCCCGTGCGGGAGGCCCCTCGAGGCAGGCCGACGGAGCCGGCCGGGAACGGCGCGGTGGCTACCGCAGGCCGCGGAACGTCGTCCAGGTCTTGCGCGAGGCGCCGGCGCTGGACTGCAGGCCCGACTGCCAGATCTCGTCGGTCGAGGTGGGGTCGCGCAGCTGGTACCAGAGGAAGGTCCGGACCTTGTACCGCTTCGCGATCGTCCAGGCGCGCTTGAGGTACGTCGACGCCTTCGACGTCGAGATCTTGTCGCTGCCCTTCGTCTTGTACGCGAACTCCGTGAGGTAGATCCGCTTCGCGGCCGAGCTGGAGATCCGCTTCGTGCGAGCGGCGCGGGCGAGGTCGGCCTTCGCGTAGCCGAGGTTCGCCTGCGTCCAGTCGTCGCGGTCCTTGCGCTTCTTGTTCGGGTTGGCCTTGAAGTCGTACGTGTGCAGCGACACGCCGTCGGCCTTCACGGTGTACGTCGAGCGCTTCGTGCCGCGCTTCGCGCGCCACTTCGAGTCGAGCCCGAGGACCTCGCGGACGAACGTCCCGGCGTCCGTCGACTGCCCGTAGGGGTAGTTCTTCGACTTCGCGCGCTCGTACGGCAGCAGCTCGCCGAAGAGGATCTTCGCCTTCGGATCGACCCGCTTGATCTGCGACCAGGCGGTGTTGTGGATCTTCCGGTAGACGGTGCCGGCGCCGCGGGCCGGGATGTGGCGGAACCAGTTGGGCTCGTTCAGCGGCGCGTAGAAGCGGGCGACCGGCATGTCCTTCAGCTCCAGCGCCACGGCGCGGATGTAGGACTTGTAGGCCGACACGGAGATCTTCGACGCGGCCGTCGGGCCCTTCTTGCGGCGCGGGTTGAACGACGCGTCGCCGGAGACGTTCGGGGCGATCTGGATCGCGGTGATCCCGTGCGCCGGGGCCTGGGCGGCGAACGCCTTGATCGCCTGCAGCTGGCCCGCGTCGGGCACGCGGGACTTGCCGTCCCAGCGGATGTTGAAGCGCGTGAACCCGACCTTCGCCTCCTTCGCCGCGGTGAAGTACGCGGAGGTCAGCTCCGGTCGGTTGACCGTCATCTCCTGGTCCTGCAGGCCCTTGACCGGGGCGGCGGAGGCAGCGGCCGGCAGCAGCGCGGCAGCGGCCAGCGCGGCACCGGCGGTCGTGGTGATCGATCGGCTCCTGCGGGTCATGGGCTCCTCGTCGGTGGGGGATCGGGGGCGTGGACCGGCACCGGCGCGCGGCCTCGGCTCGAGGCGCCCGCCGGGGCGGAGGTCAGAGGCTGAGACAGCACCGGGGCGGCGAAGTTGCGGTGCGCAGGGCGCCGCCGGCCGCCGCCGACCACGGGTCCACAGCGGCGATCGACCCTACGCACCGCGCCTAAAGCGGTTCCTAAAGATCGGCGTGAGAGATTCGTGAGACGGCTCGCCTCCGCGCACGGACGATCGGCCCCGCGCGACCCTCGCAGGGCCGCCGTCGTCTAGCCTCGACGCGATGTCAGGTCCGGAGCAGCCGGAGGTCCACCAGTCGGCCGCGAAGGTCGCCGCCGATGCGCTCGGCGTGTTCGTCAGCGCCATGGCCGGGATCGAGCAGGCGACGCCCGACAGCGCCGGCTTCTGGGATCGGATGTGCGAGGCGGTCTGCGGCACGGTCGCCGTCCAGCGGGCCGTCCTGCTGCTCTACGACGAGGGTCGGCGCCGCGTGCGACCGGTCGGCACGTTCGGGATCGACCGCGACCGGTTCCGCCCCGAGGGCGTCGGGCTCGAGGACGCGCCGCTCTCCCGCGTGGCGCTCGAGCAGGATCGCGTCGTCGACACGCTCGACGCCGACGTGGCGGGCGAGGACGGCCAGCGCGACGTCGCGCCCGACCTGAAGAACCTGCCCGAGGGTGCGCTGGCGTACGTCCCGATCATCGCCGGGGGCTTCTGGTACGGGGTCCTCATCGCCGAGCACCGCGACGACGCCCCGCTGGCGGAGGCCGATCGCGACGCGCTCTGGATCGCCGGCAAGGTCGTGGCGTTCGCGGCCGTCGCCCGCCGGGCGACGCGCGCGCAGGAGCACGCCCGGCAGCTGTCGGCCCGCCTGCTGCTGGCCCGGCAGGTCCACGAGCAGGTGATCCAGCGGCTCTTCGGCGTCGGCCTCGTGCTCGCGTCTGGCGCCCCGTTGGCGGGCGAGGGCCTGGAGCGCGCGCGACAGGAGGTCGAGGCCGCACAGGTCGAGCTGCGCGACCTCCTGCACGGACCGGACCTGCAGCACTCGCCCCCGACCGCGCTGCGCCTGGGCGAGGAGATCGACCGCCTGCGCCGGGCGCTGGACCGCGTGCAGCTGCGCTCGACGATCGAGCCGGGGGTCGAGGTGCCGCTCGAGCACGAGTCGCTCGCGCAGTCCGTGCTCGGCGAGGCGGTGCGCAACGCGATGAAGCACGGCTCGCCGACGGTGCTCGACGTCCGCCTGGAACGCAAGGGCGACGACGCGATCGCACTGACCGTCGACAGCGACGGAGCACGCGCCACCGAGGGCCGCGGCAGCGGCCTGGGCCTGAAGCTCGCGGCCGTGGAGGCGCTGCAGGCCGGTGGTCTGCTGGAGTTCGGGGCACGCGGCGAGGACGGCTGGCGGGTGCGCCTGTTGCTGCCCTGCGTCGACGAGCAGCACGATCAAGGGGCCTTTGAGGCCTTGGAGAGGAACCATAATCGCCATGAATACAGCGTATTTCTCAGCTATGCTTCAGGGATGTGGTGTGTTAGCGATAACATCTTTTCTTGTGTTAGAAACCCTCAAAAATAATCTTGATCAGGAAGTATTGTCGCCACAACTGTGGTCCTCTGCTTTTAATTGCCCTTTTATTACTCTTTAAAACCATCAATTTGTTTCTAAAAAAATACAGCATCTGAAAATCAGTCTTCAACTGAAGATTGCAACTATCAACGCCAAGCTGCAGGAAGGCGCCGGGCAAAGAAGAATTGTGACATTAGCACGAAAACTAACGATGAACCATTGATAAACA
>JALRCL010001047.1 GCA_023268575.1 Patulibacter sp. | reverse complement strand
TGCGGTCGAGCTTCAGCCGCGCGACGGCGATGACCCGCCCGTCGCGCTCCATCCGCGGCACGACGTCGGCCACCTGCCCGATGCGGGCGCCGCCGAGGCGCACGTCGTTGCCGGGCACGAGGTTCTGGCCGTCGCGCAGCTCGACGGAGACGTCGTAGGTCCGCACGAACGGCAGGCCGGAGTTCGCGTTGTAGGCGAGGATCACCGTGACGACGACGATGAGGATCGTCGCCGCCCCGATGAGCGTCGGGTTGGCGGCCAGCGACGAGCGCGAGCGACGGCGGGGCGCGGTGCTCATCGGTCCTCCCCCAGCAGCCGCGCCAGCGCGTCCCCGACCGCGTCGCCCGCGTCGCCCGCGAGCTGGCGGGCGTCGGGTGCGCGGTCGCCGGAGCCGCCCGGCAGCAGGCCGCCGCGGACGTCGATCGGGTCGTCGTCGGTCCCCGTGGCCGGCGTGGCGGCGCCCCGGGTGCCGGCGGCCTGCAGGGCGCGCATCGCCGCCAGCCGTCGCAGCAGCGGGCGGTAGGCGGAGCTGCCGCGCGCCTCGCGCAGCACCGTCGCGGGGTCCTCGCCCGCGAGCACGCGTCGCGTCAGCGCCATCTCCGGCGACTCGCCGCTGCGGCGACCGCCGCGCGCGCTGCGAGCGCCGGCGGTGGCGCCGCCCAGCGCGGCCGAGCAGCCGACGGTCGGCGTCGTGACGTACGCCGAGCACTGGTTGATGATGAGGTTGATGCGCAGGTAGTGCCCGGCGTCGTCGTAGGCGTTGACGGCCAGGGTCTGGAAGAAGATGTAGTCGAGCACCCGCCGGAAGCCGCCGCTGTCCTCCAGCGACTGGGTCAGCGGCCGGGCGTCGTCGAGGATCCCCCGCGTCGTGGTGGCGACCCGCTGCAGCTCGGCGACGACGGGGTCGGCGCGGCGCAGCGCGACCCGCGCGACGTCGGCGGTGTCGCCGAGGTCCTCGAGCGGCCGCAGCGCGCGGCGACCGAACGGCGCGGCGGCGCGCAGCAGCTCGGCGCCGGCGGGCGCCGCGGAGCGCAGATCGCGCAGCAGCGGCGTGCCCTGGCGCGACAGGCGGGAGAGCTCGGCCATCGTGGGGCGCAGCTCGCGCAGCGTCCCCGGCAGCAGGCGCAGGTCGCGGTCCAGCGCGACGCGCTGCTCGCCGACGGCGCCCTGGACGTCCGCCGCGCGGGTGAGCAGCCGCGTCAGGCGGTCCCGCTCGCGGGCCACGGGCTGCAGGGCCGTGTCGCTGTCGCGCACGAGCGCGCGCAGCTGCTGGTTCTGGTCCCCGAGCAGCGCGAGGACGCGGTCGGTCTCGCGCAGGCCCGGGAGCGCGGCCCGGATCGCGCGCCGCAGCTCGGGCCCGCGGGCGGCGAGGCCGACGCCGAGCGAGTTGAGGAAGACGGCGGTGCGCTCGCGCTCGGGCAGGCGCATCATCCCGGCGACGAGGTCGAGGTCGACCGGGCTGACGGTGTTGGCGACGGGCAGCACGTGCTGGCGCTGACCGTCGAAGGTCGCGGTCCGCAGTGCCGGCGGCGGCGCGCTGCCGGTGGTGCGCGGCTGCGTCGGCGTGCACTCGACGAACCGCTCGCCGATGATCGACTGCGGCCGGATCGAGCACTCCGCGTCGCGCCGGAAGTCGCGGAAGCCCGCGTCGTCGATCCGCAGCACGAGCACCGCCCGGCGGTCGCGGTCGACGTCGACGTCCTCGACCGTGCCGACGCGCGCGCCCGCGATCCGGACCTCCTCGCCCGGGATGACGGCGAACGCGTTGCCGAACGTCGCGCGGACGCGGTAGGCGCCGTCGTCCCCGCCGTCCCCGCCGCAGGCCGCGAGCGAGGTGGTGGTGCCGAGGGCGAGCAGCGCGAGGGCGCCCGCGAGGATGCGGCGGCGAGCGCTCATGGTCCGGGGAGCACCGCCTTCGGGTCGCAGTCCAGCGTGCCGTCGCTGTCGCGCCAGACGTTGGAGCCGTCCGGTCGCGGCTGGCTCGCGCCGCCCGGGCAGCGGGCCGCGCCGACGTTCTGGGACCCGACGCCACCGAGCCCGCCGAGCGTCCCGACGAGCTGCCGGACGACCGGCCCGAGCACGGGGTCGGAGACGAGCGCGTTCTCGTTGATGATCGGCTGGATCCGGGCGTAGTGGCCGTTGGCGTCGTACGCCGCCGCGCCCTGCGAGAAGTCGCGCAGCCAGCCCACGAAGTCCGGCGTGTAGGGACGGATGAAGGCCGCGACGGGCTGGGCGTCGCGCGCGGCGCGGGCGGCGTGGCCGAGCGCCGGCACGCCGACCTCGGCGAGCTTCGGCGTGCGCGCCAGGAGGTCGAGCAGGTCGTTGTCGGCACCGGGGCTGCGGACGAGGGACCGCAGGGAGGCGATCGTCGGGCGGCTCGCGCGCACGAGCGGGCGGACGTCGCGCAGCAGCGGCGTGAGGCGCCGGGTCGCGGGCTTCGATGCGGCCACGAGCGGATCGAGGACGTCGAGGGTCCCGCGGAGGTCGGCGAAGGTGCTCGTGCCACGGCGCAGCGTGCCGGGCAGGCGGGCCAACGAGGCGTCGAGCGCCGCCTCCCGGGCGACGAGCGCCGACGAGGTCGCCCGGGCGTGGCCGACGAGGTCGGTGAGCGTGCCGCGCTCCGCCCCGAGGGCGGCGACGACCTGCGAGGAACCGGCGAGGAAGCGCTGCAGGGCGGGCTGGTCGCGAACGACCTCGGCGAGCAGCCGCTGGCCGGCGCCGAGCGAGGGGTTCAGCAGCCGAAGCGTCGCGTTCGCGCGCTCCTCCCGGCCCTCCAGGCCGTCGGCGCCGGCCCGCAGCAGACGCTGGAGCCCCTTGCGGGTCCGGGCGTCGAAGGTCGCGAACAGCTGGTCGAGGTCGACGATCTGATCGACCCGGTCGGCGGGGATCGTCGCGCCGTCGTCGAGCTCGGGGGCGTTGTTCGGCCCCGGGGCGAGCGAGACGTAGCGGTTCGCGATGCCCGACAGCGAGGGCGAGCGCACCGTCGCCCGGGTGCCCTCGTGGAGCGGCGCGACGTCGCCGGAGACGTGCAGCTCGAGCTCGGCCCGGTCGTCCCGCGTCAGCCGGATGTCGGAGATCGTGCCGACGCGTCGCCCGCCGACGCGCACCTCGTTGCCGTTCACGAGCTGGCCCGCGTTGGGCACCACGAGGCGGTAGCGGTGGTCGCCCCCGCCGCCGAGCAGCAGCACGAGGACGACGACGACCACGGCGGCCAGCGCCGCGCCGACGCCGACGCGCAGCGCCGTGCGGGCACGGGCGCCGGTCACCGTGGGCGTGCGGCGCAGCCGCGAGATCGCGAAGGACGAAGGTGCACGAGGAGGGACCCCGGAGACGGCGGGCCGACGTCAGCGTCGCCGAATCGCGTTCCGTTGATGTTACGACCCCCGCGACCGGGACCGTACCCACGGTAGGAACATGGCGCGTCGCCCGCCGAACGCCCGTCCAGCAGGGCGATCGAGGGCCCGCGAAGACCGGGGATCTGGCCCGCGTGCGGTTGGTCACACACGCCGTCGACCGTCGGTCGACGGGGCGTGACGACGCCGTGCCGGACCTCCCGCGGCCGAGCCCGGATCGCGGGCCGCGTCGGAGCCGCGAGCCATGCGTCCCAACCTGGCCCCCGAACGTCGTCGGGGCGCCCACCGGCGCCCCGACACCACCCAGGAACGATCCCCAGGACTCAGTTCATGCCCAGCGGCCCGCGCGACGCGCCGGCCAGGAACTGCTCCACGAACGCGTTGGGGGAGTTGAACAACTGCTCGGCCGGACCGGCCTCCACGATCCGGCCC
>JALRCL010000975.1 GCA_023268575.1 Patulibacter sp. | reverse complement strand
CGACCGACGCCGCCGGGCTCAGCGGCGGTGCTCGTCCTTCGGGAGCTGGTCGACGGCCTGCTTGAGCTTCGCGGCGCCGTCGTTGATCTTCTCGCGGTGCTTGCCGCCGGTCTTCTGGTCGGCGGTCCTCGCGACCTTGTCGATCGCCTGGTCGATCTTCATCTCGTTCTTCGCGGCGAGGTCCTTCGCCTTGCCGACGAGCTTCTTGAGGTCCACGTGGGGCTCCGGGTCCGGCGGGATCAGGCCGGCGTCGCGGCGCGGTCCCACGGGCGCTGCAGGCGCAGCGTCGAGAGGATCGCCCGCGTCGCGGGGCTGCGGTTCATCGTGATGAAGTGGATGCCCGGCGCGCCGGCGGCGAGCAGCTCGGCGGCCTGGAGCGTCGCGTACGAGATGCCGAGGCTGCGCAGCGCGTCCGGGTCGTCCTCTCGCGCGTCGAGCTCGCGCCGGTAGGCGTCGGGGATCTTCGCGCCGATCTTCGCGAGGAAGCCGCGCGACTGGCCGATCGCGGTGATCGGCATGAGGCCCGGGATCACCGGCACGTCGATCCCCTCGTCGCGCAGGCGCTGCACGAACGAGAAGTAGTCGGCGTTGTCGTAGAAGATCTGGGTGATGAGGAACCGGGCGCCGGCCTCGACCTTCGCCTTCGCCGTCTGCACGTCGTCGTCGTCGTGGCGGCTGTCGGGATGCGGCTCGGGGTAGGCCGCACCGCCGACGCAGAACGGGAACTCCTCCGTCAACAGGGCGGTGAGCTCGGGCGAGGAGGCGAAGCCACCGGGCGTCGGGGAGAACTGCTCCTCGCCCCCGGGCGGGTCGCCGCGCAGCGCCAGCACGTTGTCGATCCCGGCCTCGCGCATCTGGCCCAGGACCGCGCGGATCTCGTCCTTCGTGGCCCCGACGCAGGTCAGGTGGGCCATCGCCTCGAGGCCGTGCTCGACCCGCAGGTTGCGCACGACGTTGATCGTCCGGTCCCGCGAGCTGCCGCCCGCGCCGTAGGTCACCGACACGAACGACGGGGCCATCGCCGTCAGGTCGTCGAGGGCCGCGTGCAGGTGCGCCTCGGCCTCGTCGGTCTTCGGCGGGAAGAACTCGAACGAGAACGTCGGCTCGGGGGACGCGGCGAGGATCTCGTCGATGCGCATCGCGCGGAATGGTACGGCCCCGCGCACCGTCGGGGCCGCGACTCGTCGCGGCGGCGCGCGCGTCAGGCGAGCCGGAAGCGGTCCGGCTCGCGGTCGACCTTCTCGATCCGCCCGACGCGCCGCGCGTGGATCAGCAGGGCGAGCGTCTCGCTCAGCAGCCAGCTGCCGTTCTGCTGGGTCAGCGGCGTCTCGAACACGTCGGGCGCCAGCTCGAAGGCCGTCCGCGGCTCCGTCGTGCCCTCGAGCGCCTGCTCGAGGCGGTCCAGGCGGCGGTGGATCTCCTGCCGCGTGGCGCGCACGTGGCCCTCGACGTCGGTGAACGTCCGGCCGTGACCGGCGAGCACGAGGCGCGCGTCGAGCGCCTCGACGCGGTCCAGGGACGCGAGGAACTCGCCGACGGGGTCGGGGCTGAAGCCGACCTCGAAGTACGGGGAGACGCGGCCGAGCAGGTGGTCGCCGGAGACGAGCATCCGGTGCTCGGCGTTGTAGAGGCAGACGTGCGACGGGGCGTGCCCCGGCGTCTCGATGACCGTGAAGTCGCCGAGGTCGGTCGGGACCGTCACGCCCTCGGTGAGCTCGCGGTCGACGTGGTCTATGAGGATCAGGGTCCCCCGATCCGCCTGACGGCAGGCGACTGCTTTATCCAGCCTCCCGAAATCCGCCACCGCGTGCTGCATGCATCCGATGGGATCGAAGTGATCGAGATCGGCGTGCCGG
>JALRCL010000867.1 GCA_023268575.1 Patulibacter sp. | reverse complement strand
GCCGGCCTGCGCGCGCTCGCGCAGCCGGGCGGCCTCGGAGAGCGCCTGCGCGCGGGCGGTGACGGCGGAGCCGACGGCGCCGCGAGCGGCGTCGAGCGCCCGCTCGGCGGCGGTCAGGGGATCGGTGGGCGTCTCGGGCGTCGGGGGCATCGCTCGGGGCTCGTCGCGGCGGTCAGGCGCCGGCGCTCGTGCGCCCGGCGGGGTAGATCTCCAGCAGGTGGACCGGCACCGTCTCGCCGACGGAGACCTCCCACGAGCCCTCGCTCGACCAGCGCTCGAACCCCAGGCGCCGGCCGCCCTCGGCCTGGTAGTCGACGTACCAGGCCTTGCCGGCGTCCGGGACGCCGGTGGTGCCCGAGGCGGTGAAGCGCGCCGCGCCGGACTCGACCTTCTTGTACGTCCGGCCGGCGTACGTGACCGGGCCGGACGGCTCGAGCTCGCCGGCGTCGTCGGCCGGGCGCCAGAGCGCGCCGTCGGTGCCGTCGCTCACGTCGACCGACAGCCAGGCGCGTCCCTCCTCGCCGTCCGTGCCGGTATCGAGGTGGTACTCCGTCCAGACGTAGCCGTCCTCGTCGAAGCGGATCTGGCCGCGGACGACGTAGTCGTGGCCCTGGTGGCTCACCACCGCGCCGACCCCGAGGCCGTCCAGCGGCCCGCCCGGACCCTCGGCGAGCGGATCGACCGGCGCGGCGATCGCGGACGAGCCGCCGGTGCGCTCGCGCCTGGACCACCAGACGCCGATCGCCGCGCCCAGCGCGACGAGCACCACGATGACGATGACGGCGACCATGGCGCCACCCTAGCGGCCGCGCGCCTCGTTCTCACCCGGTCGGGCGCCCGCGGGACCGTCGCGCGACCGCCGTGGCGGGCGGCCCGCCCGGCCGCCGCCCCGCCGCCCCGCCGGCTCTCCGTGCTTTGCAGGAGCTTCGCGAGTCCGTCCGCCGGGACCCGCAAGATCCGCCCCTCGTCGAGTGCCGCGACGGCGCCGCGCGGCGCCGTCGCACCGGGCCGCGCACCGGCTCGGTGTCGCTCCGGTCACGGAACGCCGGCCCTCGACCTGGCACCCTCTCCGTCCGCGTGAGCGCCCCGTCGAACGTCCCCGATCTCCGCCCCTGGCAGGTCCAGGCCCTCGAGCGGATGGCGCAGTGGCAGCGCGGCACGTTCCTCGTCGCCGCGGCGCCGGGCGCGGGCAAGACCCGCCCGGCGCTCGAGCACGCCGTGCGCCTGCTCTACGCGCGCGAGGCCGATCGGATCGCGCTCGTCTGCCCGACGGCGCCGCTGACGCGCCAGTGGGCGGCCGCCGCCGCTCGGCTGGGCGTGAACCTCGCTCCCGACGCGCCCGAGCTCGACCCGCCCGCCGGCTTCCACGGCGTCGCGGTGACCTACGCGCGCGTCGCGCAGTCGGCGGAGCGCTGGGCGTCCCAGTGCCGGGAGTCGACGCTCGTGATCGCCGACGAGGCGCACCACCTCGGCGAGGAGCTCGCCTGGGGTCAGGGGTTCCAGCTCGCCCTCGGCCGCGCGCGGCGCTGGCTGCTGCTGTCCGGCACGCCGTTCCGCTCCGACGCCTCGCCGATCCCGGGGGTCGACTACGACAGCGACGGGGTCGCCCAGCCCGACTACGCCTACGGCTACGCCGACGCGGTGCGCGACCGGGTCTGCCGGCCGGTGACGTTCATCCCGTTCGACGGCGCGATGTCCTGGCGTGTGGGGGAGGAGACGGTCGAGGGCTCGTTCGCCGACGACGTCGCCTCCGACCAGCGGGCGAAGCGCTACCGGACGGCGATCTCGGCCGAGCTCGAGGGCGCCCTGCCGAAGATCCTCGGCGAGGCGCACCGTCGCCTCACCGGATTGCGCGAGTCCGGCCATCCCGACGCGGGCGGGCTCGTCGTCTCGGCCGACTCCGACCACGCCCGCGCGGTGGCCGCCGTCCTGCACCGCCTGACCGGATCGCCGCCCGTCGTCGTGCTGCACACCGACGCGCAGGCGCACCGCCGGCTGGCCGAGTTCACCGACTCGAGCGAGCCGTGGATCGTGGCCGTGAACATGGTCAGCGAGGGCGTCGACATCCCGCGCCTGCGCGTCGGGGTCTACGCCACGACGGCGAAGACGGCGATGATCTTCCGCCAGATCGTCGGGCGGTTCGTCCGCACGGTGCCTGGACGGCCGATCGAGGGCTCCTGGCTCTACCTGCCCGCCGAGCCGACGCTGCGCGCCCACGCCGCGGCCGTCGACCGCGAGCTCGTGCCGCTGCTGCGGCGCAAGGGCGAGATCGACCCCGACGCGCCGCTGCTGGACGACCAGGCGCTCGAGCAGGCCAACGGCGTCGAGGACGAGCTGCTGAAGCCCGACTGGCAGGCGCTCGAGGCCGACATGGC
>JALRCL010000847.1 GCA_023268575.1 Patulibacter sp. | reverse complement strand
ACGCGTCACGCCCTCATCGCACGACCACGATCTGCGGCAGCGAGAACGAGCGGGAGCGGGACGGCCCGTTCTTGCGCGACGGGACCCGCGTCTGCACGCGGTAGAGGTACGCGCGCCCCTTGATCCCGGTGAACGAGAACGAGTAGCGCCCGTTGCGCCGGACGGTGGTGGTCGCCACGTCGTCGTAGCGCTTGCAGTCCACGCGCCGCTGGACCGAGATCTGCAGGCCGACCCGCGGGTACGGCTTCGTGATCCGCCCCGTGATCGTCACGCGGCCGTTGCGGACGGACGTCTTCGACACGAGCGTCCGGCGCACGAGCCGCAGCGTCCGGCTGGCCCGTCCGTCGACCACGACCCGGTAGCGCGTCGCGCGCGGCGGGTTGCGGGGCGCGACCGCGAGCACGCTGAACTGCCCGTCGCGGCCGACCGTCGTGCGGGCGGCGGTGCGGCGGGCGCGACCCGGCTGGTAGAGCTGGACCTGGACCGTCTTCCCGGCCAGCCGCTCCAGCGCCACACCCGACACGCGGGCACGGTTCCCGGACTGGCGGACGTTGATCAGCGCGGAGGTCCCGCCGGCGCAGGCGAGGAAGTCCTGGGCGACCTCGCCGCTGGTGGTCGGCGGCGGGGTGCCCTGGCGGTCCGCACCGGGCTGGACGACGGTGATCCGACTCGTCTTCGTGGCCTCATCGCCGTTGCTGTCGCGCACGGTGATCACCGCGTCGTAGTCCCCGGACGGGACCTTCTCCGGCGGCAGCAGCCAGGCGCAGCCCTTCGCCGCCGCGTCGTAGTAGCCGGCGACCGTCACCGGCGCGCCGCCCCCGGCGGGGGTCACGGTGATCGAGCACGACGTCACGCCGCCCCCGGAGCCGGGGGTGGCGGGCACCGCGACGACGGGCCCGACGACCACGGGCTCACCGACGGTCGGCCCCGCGAGGACGATCTCGCCGGCGCTGACGACCTCGCGTCCGTTGGCCTGCACGAGCGTCACCCGGGCGTCGTAGGTCCCGGGCGGGAACTGCTCGCGCGGCAGGGTCGCGCGGCAGACGCCGTCGACGAAGGTGCCCGGCAGGGTCACCGAGGCGCCGCCGGCCTTCGGCGCGACCTGCACCGAGCAGCGCTCGACGGGCGAGTCGCCCGGCGTCAGGACCGTCACGCGGACCTCGCGCTCGACGAGGGTCGGCGGCCCGACGGTCGCGTCGACCGGGACCCCGGGGACCTTCGCCGTGCTCGTCGCGGTCGACCGGAAGCCCGCGCTGTCGGACGCGGTGACGGCCACGTCGTACTCGCCGTCGGGGACCGAGGACTCCGGCAGGGTGGCCGTGCAGGTCGTGCCGCTGACGGTGCCCTCGATCGTCGTCGTCGCGCCGCCGCCCTTCGGCGTCAGCGCGAAGCTGCACGTGCCGCCGGCGATCGTGCGGCCGTCGGCCGGGACGATCGTCGCGGAGGCGTCGCGCTCGTCGACCCCGATGCTCGTGATCGCCGGACCGCCGGCGAGGCGGACGCGCTCGGTCGCCGTCGCGACCCCGCCGTCGGAGTCGGTGACCGTCGTCGTCACGTCGTAGTCGCCCGACGCCAGGTCGGCCGGCAGCAGCGCGACGCAGCGGCGCTGCGCGGCGTCGTAGGTCACCGGACCGAGCGCCACCGGACCACCACCGACGGCGGTCAGCGCGACCTCGCAACCCGTGGCGGCGTCGATCGTCGCATCCGTGCCGGGCGCCACCTCCGCGACGACGAGGTCGCGGCCGTCCTGCGCGACGTCCCCGATCACCGGGCCGGCGATCGTGCCGGAGCCCTGGCCCTGGGCGCTGCCGCCGTCGGAGTCGACGCCGATCCCGACGACGTCGTAGGTCCCGGGCGGGAACTGCGCGGCCGGCAGCGCAGCGGAGCAGCCGGCGCCGTCGACGTCGACCGTGCCGGCCACCGCCTTCGTGGGGCCGTCCGGCCGCAGCGTCAGCTCGAAGCGGCAGCTCTCGATCGTCGTGCCGGAGGCCGGCGAGAAGTCGGCCCGCGCGGTGCGGCCGTCGAGCCGGACGTTGGCGACCTCGGGACCGCCGATGGCGATCGTCCCGGAGCCGGACGCCTCGTCGCCGAGGGAGTCGGTGACGGTCGCCACCACCGCGTACTCGCCGGGCGGGAAGCCGGCCTCGGGCAGCCGCGCCACGCAGCGCTGGACGCCGGAGACGGCGTCGGTCTCGACCTTCGCCGGGACGGCGGTCGGCGCGCCGCCGGCCGGCGCGACGGTCAGGGCGCAGGCGTCGCCGGCGATCGTGGCGCCCGCGCCGGGGACGACGACGCTCGCGACCTCGCGCCCGTTGACGGTGGGCGCCTCGACGCGGGGCGGCGCGAGGCGGAAGGAGGCCTCCGGGCTCGTCGCGCTGTGGGAGGCGCTGTCGACCACGGTGACGGTCGCCCGGTAAGCGTCGTCGCCGGGCGGGAACTGCTGCCGCGACAACTGCGCCGTGCACCGCCCGTCGGCGAAGGTCCCGTCGACGGTGACCGCCGAGCCGCCCCCGGGGGGCGTGACGGCGAAGGAGCAGCGCTCCACGGTCGCCCCCTTCGCGGGCGCGACCTCGGCGGTGATCGTGCGACCCTCGACCTCGGGTGCGGCGGCGCTGGCCGTGGCGCACGCATCGGCGCCCGCGGCCACCCGCGACACGGCGACGGAGACGTCGAGCAGCGGGACGCCGAGCTGGAGCACCTCGACCCGCAGGCCGGTGCGCTGCGTGCCCGCCGCGGTCTGGCGCAGGTCGCCGGGCGTGAGCCGCACGACCGGCCCGAGCGGCCCGAGGGCGCCGGAGAGCTCCACGACCGCGTCGGTGAGGTTCACGCGTTGCCCGAAGACCCGCACGTCCGCGACGTCGAACGTCGACGTGACGTTCGCCACGCCGTCGGCGCAGCGGGCCTGGACGCGCGACTCCACCGCACCGACCTTCACGAGCGACGTCACGCCGGCCAGCGAGACGTCGAGCCCCGCGACGCGCGCGTAGGCCTCCGGCTCGCGCGCGGAGACGGGCCGCGCGACGTCCGTGGTGGTCGAGGTCGTGAGCAGGCCGACGTCGACGCCCAGCGGCCGCAGGACGTTCAGGACCTGCTGCAGCCCGCCGCCGAGCGGCGAATTGGTGCTCGTGCGACAGGCGGCGTCGTCGCTGCCGGTCGCGAGGAGGTCCTCGATCGGGTCGAGGACGCCGGCGCCGGCGAGGCGGAGGTCGAGGGTCTCGGCGCGACAGCTCCAGTCGTTCTGCGGGGCTGCGGCGGAGGCCGCCGGGGCACCGGCCACGGCGGCGAGGGTCGCCGCGACGACGGCGGACAGCAGTCCGGGGAGGACCCGCGCCGGGCGGTCGGTCGGGTCCAGTGAGCGTCTGCGCATGAGGGCAGCCCTCGTCTTCCGGGTCGGGGGGGGGGGCGCCGGGCCGGGACGGGCCAGGCGAGGGGTTGGCCCAGCATCCCTCAACCGATGGGGCAAGCGTCAAGGACGAATGATCCGCATCGGCCGTCGTCCATCGGTCCAGATGAGCCACGCCCGCCGTCCATCACGGCGGGTCCGCGCCCGCGGCCCCCGGATCAGGTCGTCGTCGGGGCGCACGTCGCGTCGCGTCGTCGAGGCAACGCCTCACGGCCCGCTCACGATCCGTGAGACCGCGGTGAGAGGCGCCCCCGGCGGCGGCCTCCCGACCGTACGGTGCATCCGAGCCGCTTCCCCCGGCGGCCGTCCCCGAGGAGCCACCCATGTCCCCCGCCACGCCTGCCCGTCGCCGCGCGGCCCGCTCCCTCGTCGCGTTCGTCCTCGCCAGCGCGGGGGCCGGGGTCCTGGCCCTCACCGGCCCGGACGACGCGTCGGCGCGGCCGGTCGACGAGGTCGCCGGCGCGCTCGCCCGCGACGGCCTGCGGGGCGGCGACCCTCGGGCCGGCGCTCAGGCGCGGGTGCGCTCGAGCCAGGCCGAGAGCGGCTCGCCCGTGATCCGCTCGTACGCCTCGGCGTAGCGCTCCTGCGTCCCCTTCACGACCTCGGCGGGGATCTCGGGCGCCGGCGGCGTCTTGTCCCAGCCCGACGACGTCGCCCAGTCGCGGACGTACTGCTTGTCGAAGCTCGGGGGCGTCGTGCCGACCTCGAACCCGTCCGCGGGCCAGTAGCGCGAGCTGTCGGGCGTCAGCGCCTCGTCGCCGAGGACGAGCTCGCCCGTCTCCGGGTCGAGGCCGAACTCGAACTTCGTGTCGGCGAGGATGACGCCGCGCGAGCGCGCGTGCTCGTGCCCCAGCCGGTAGAGCGCGATCGACGCCTCGCGCACCCGGGTCGCGAGCGCGTCGCCGTCCCCGTCGGGCGCGACCGGCGCCAGGAGCTCCGCGGCGCGGGCGAAGTCGATCGCCTCGTCGTGCGTGCCGAGCTCCGCCTTCGTCGAGGGCGTGAAGATCGGGACCGGCAGCTCCTGGCTCTCCTGGAGGCCGGCGGGCAGCTCGATCCCCGAGACCGAGCCCGACGCCTGGTAGTCGCGCCAGCCCGAACCGGTGATGTGCCCGCGCACGACGGCCTCGATCGGCAGCATCTCGAGCCGGCGCACGACGACGCCCCGCCCGCGGGCCTCCACGGGGATCCCGTCGGTGTAGGAGACGACGTGGTTGGCGATCACGTGGCTCGTGCGGTCGAACCAGAACGCCGAGATGCCGGTGAGCACCGCCCCCTTGCCGGGGATGGTGTTCGGGTGCACGACGTCGTACGTCGACACGCGGTCGCTGGCCACGAGCAGCAGGCGGTCCCCGAGCTCGTAGATGTCGCGGACCTTGCCGCTGGCCAGGAGGGGAAGGCGGTCGAGCGTCACGCGGGGCAGGCTACCCGCCGGAGCCGGCCGACCCCCGCGCACGGGGAGACGTCGGAGGACCGCGCCCGCGCGGGCATTCCGAGGTGGCATAGTCAGCGGTGGATGAGCGAGCGACCCGCACCCCCGGCGACGCACGACCTCGAGGCGCTCGTGGCCGCGGTCGAGACGGGCACGATGAGCGGGGCGGCCGAGGCGCTCGACCTGACCCAGTCGGCGGTGACGAAGCGGATCGCCCGACTCGAGGCGCAGCTCGGCTCGCTCCTGCTGGAGCGCGGGCGCTTCGGCGTGCGCCCCACGCCCGCCGGCGCGCTGCTCTACCCCGAGGCCAAGCGCGCCCTCGACGTCCTGCACCGCGCCGCCGATCTCGTCCGCGCCGAGCGCACGGAGCGCCAGGAGACCCTGCGGATCGCCGCGAGCCACACCGTCGGCGAGTACCTCGTGCCGGAGTGGCTGGCCGAGCACCGCCGCTCGGGCGGTCCGCCGGTGCGCGCGGCGGTGACGATCTCGAACTCCCCGGCCGTCCTGCAGGCGGTCCGCGACGGCGAGGTCGACCTCGGGTTCGTCGAGCACGACCAGCCGGCGACGGGCCTGGAGACGCTGGTGGTCGGCCGCGACGAGCTCGTGGCCGTCGTCGCCGCCGACCACCCGTGGGCGCACCGCGACAGCGTCCCCGTCGGCGTCCTCGTGTCCGAGGCGTACCTCACGCGCGAGCCGGAGTCCGGCACGCGGACGGTCGCCGAGCACGCGCTGGCCGCCGCCGGCGTGTCCCTGCGCCCGGCGCTGGAGGCGATGAGCCTCGAGGCGGTGAAGCGGTCGGTGGCGTCCGGCGGCGGGTTCGCGCTGCTCTCGCCGCTGGCCGTCGGGCGCGAGGTCGAGGCCGGGCGCCTGGCGACCGCGCGGGTGGAGGGCGCCGACATGCATCGCGAGCTGCGCGCCGTCCGGCGCCGCAGCTCCTCGACCTCGGTCACCGGCAGCGAGCCCGCGCGCCGGCTCTGGCGCTGGCTCGAGGCGCGCCCGACCGCGGCCTGACGGCGCTCAGCCGCCGAGCTCGCGCTCGAGGCGCGCGAGGCGGTCGTCCCAGCGCGCGCCGGCGCCGGCGATCCAGCGGACCGCGTCGTGCAGCGGCTCGGGGGTCAGCCGGAACCGCGTCTCGCGCCCTTCCCGGGCCGCCGTCACGAGCCCGGCGTCCGCGAGCACGGCGAGGTGCTTGGCGACCGCCTGGCGGCTCATCGGCAGCTCCCCCGCGAGCGCCGACGCGGTGACCGTCGGGCGATCGGCGAGGGCGCGCACGACCTGCCGGCGGGTCGGGTCGGCGAGCGCGGCGAAGACGGCCCCGGCGCAGCGGTCGCGCTCGGCGGCCGCCGCCGGCGGCGGTCCGGGAACCGGGGTCACGCCCGGGCGAGGGCTCGGGCCTGCGGCGCGGCGCCGCCGCGACGGCCGGCGGCCGGCGCGTGCCCGGGGACCGCAACGGCGCGGAGCGCGCGCAGCGGCAGCTCGACGACCACGACCCGGGTCCCGCCGGGCGCGTCGTCGAGGGTCACGTCGACGACGGCCGGCTCCTCGCCCACGCCGCACCAGGTCAGCGCGAGGCGCCGTCCGGGCACGACCTCGTCGATCTCGACCTCGCGCTCGCACCCGTCGACGGTCATCCGGCCCCGCGCGCCCGGACGCAGCTCGACGTCGACGTCGTCGGCGAGCCAGCGCTCCAGGCCCTCGTACGTGGCGAGCATCGTCCAGGCCTCCTCGCGGGCCGCGGGCAGCAGCCGCTCGCGGCGCACCGCGTCCTCGACGAGATCGGGCGTGGCCGGCGGGCGGCCGTGGGGCGGCTGGGTCATCGCGGGTCCTTCGGCGGGTGGTGGCCGGGGTCGACGACGACCTTACACGCAACTCGGAAGTTGCGTGTAAGGTCCGGGCTGACGCGCAACCTCACGGTTGCACCTACCACCGATCCCGGAGGCCCCATGCCCCTCGTCCCGATGGTCGTCGAGCAGCACTCGCGCGGCGAGCGCTCGTTCGACATCTACTCCCGCCTGCTGAACGACCGCGCGGTCTTCCTCGGCAGCCAGATCGACGCCGACGTGGCGAACCTCGTCGTCGCCCAGCTGCTGCACCTCGAGGCCGACGCGCCCGACAAGGACATCCAGCTCTACGTAAACTCGCCCGGCGGCGACGTCTACGCGAGCCTCGCGATCTACGACGCGATGCAGTACGTCCGCTGCGACGTCGCGACGATCTGCTGCGGGATCGCGATGTCCGGCGGGTCGATCGTCCTCTGCGGCGGCGCGCCGGGCAAGCGCGCCGCGCTGCCGAACAGCCGGATCCTCGTGCACCAGCCGCACGGAGGCCTGCAGGGCCAGAGCTCCGACATCGAGATCCATGCCCGCGAGATGCTCTGGATGCGCGAGCGGATCGAGCAGCTCTACGCCGAGCACACCGGACAGGAGCAGGAGCGGATCCACCTCGACATCGAGCGCGACCGCTTCCTCTCGCCCGAGGAGGCTCGCGCCTACGGCCTCATCGACCGCGTGATCGCCCACCGCGCGACCGTGGGGGCCGGCGCGGGACTGGCCTAGACCGCTCAGCGACCCGCGAGATGCCGGCGGAACCGCTTCTGGAACGCCTTCATCTCGCGGCTCGCGCCGAAGGCCGCCGGCACCGCGCCGACGATCGGGATCGCCCGCACGCCGGGCTGCAGCGACTCCGGCACGACGTCGCGGACCTTCCGCACGCGCCAGAGGAAGCGCAGCGTGCTCCACGGCGTCCACTCGTCGGGCACGAGGTCGGTGACCGCGCCCGCCGCTCGTCCGGCCTCGAGGTCCAGGAGCGAGCGGCTCCCCGTGCCCGCGGTGATCGCCTCGGCCTCGGCCTGATCCTCGACGAGGCCCCAGACGACGAGCAGGTCGGCCGCCAGCTGCGCGTCGTCGCGCGGCGCGCCGAGCGCGGCGGCGAGCGTCACCGCCGCGCGCGCCTCCTCGATCACCGCCAGCGCCTCGCCGGAGACCCGCCCCGGCAGCCCCGCGAGGCCGGTCACCGCGGCGAGCCGGCGCGCGCGCTTGCGGGCGTCCTTCGGGCGCGCCGGATCGGCGTCCTCGCGCTCGGCCCGCAGCTCGGCCACGAGCGCCACGAGCACGCGCTCGGGGATCGCCGGGAGCCGGCCGACGCGCGGAGGCGCGTCCTCCTCGTCCTTCACCGCGCGCACGAGCGCGGCGACCTGCCGCGGACGCAGCGGCAGCCGGGGTGCGCCGCTCATCGACGTGGTCCGACGCTCGGGCTCCCCATGACGGCTGCAGGGTACCCGCGGAGGCCGAGTCCCACCGGAACCGGACGCGGCGTGCCACGATCGACCGATGAGCGACGCTCCGCCCCCGGAGCCCGAGGGCTCCTCCCACCAGCCGACGCTCGACGCGCTCGAGGAGGCGCTGCGCGCGTCCTGGGGTCGCGACACGAGCGACGACCCCGACCAGTGGACGCCGGAGAACCCGGCGCTCGGCCAGTGCGCGGTCTCGGCGCTCGTCATCCGGGCCGTCTACGGCGGGGAGATCCTCATCGCCACGGTCCTCGACCGCCACGGCGAGCGCACGCCGGACGGCCACGCCTGGAACCGGCTGCCCGACGGCAAGGAGGTCGACATCTCGTTCGACCAGTTCCGCGACGGCGAGCAGCTCGCGACCCCGCTCGTGACCGAGCCGGTGATCGCCGGCGACCCGCACCGCCACCGGCTCCTGGCCCAGCGGGTCGAGGAGCGGCTCGGCATCGAGATCGACCGGTCCCGGATCGACCCGCGCTGACGGCCGGCCGGGACCCGGGCTGGTGCGTCGCGTCCGCCCCGGGGGCCGGGGCTCGTGCGACGCACCAGGACCCGGCGGCGCGCGACCCGGCCGTTTGCGGATCGGCCGGAGGTGGGAACAGCGTTCCATGGCCCGCGCTCCCGTCCTGCTCGCCGGCGCGCTCGCGTCGCTCCTCCTGCCGGCGGCCGCCGGGGCGGTTCCGACCGGCGACCCGGTGACGGTCGCCGAGGGCCTGCGCACGCCGTGGGAGGTCGCGCCGACCCCCGACGGGCGGACCCTCGTCGTCGAGCGCGACCAGGGGGTGCGCGTCCTCGACGCCCAGGATCGCCTGCAGACCGGCAGCGTGCTGGCGCGCAGCGCGGTCGCGCCCGACGCGACGAAGCTCCTGGGCCTCGTCCTGCACCCGGGCTACGCGACGAACCGCAGGCTCTACCTCTACGCGGTCCGCTCGGCCGATCCGGACGGGACCGGGCCGGCGACCGGCACGAGCGGGATCTGGCGCCTGCGCGACGAGGGCTCGCGGCTCGTCGTCGAGCAGCAGGTCTTCCGCGGCATCGACTCCGACGGCAACCACGACGGCGGGCGGATGGCGTTCGGGCCCGACGGCGCGCTCTACGTCACGACCGGCGACATCCACCAGCCGGCGCGCCCGCAGGACCACGGGTCGCTCAACGGCAAGATCCTGCGCTTCGCGCCACCCTCCGGCAGCGAGAGCGAGCTCGCGCCGGCCGCCGACAACCCGTTCGCGGCGGAGGGCGGCAACGCCCGGTACGTCTGGTCGCTCGGCCACCGCCATCCCCAGGGCATCGCCTTCGACGCCGCCGGCCGGCTGTGGGAGACCGAGCACGGCCCCACGGGCGAGCAGCACGGCGCTGCCTACCCGGGCGGCAACGACCAGCAGGGCCGGGACGAGCTGAACCTCATCGTGCGCGGCGGCAACTACGGCTGGCCGCTCGTGTCCGGGCCGATGACGCGGGCGGGCACGATCGCGCCACTCGCCTACGCCCCCGACGACGGGGCCTGGGCGCCGGGCGACGTCGCGGTCGGTCGCGACGGCAGCCTCTACGCGCCGTTCCTGCGCGGCTCCCAGCTGCGGCGCTTCGACGTGCGCGCCGGTGCGGTGATCGGCCAGGCCCAGCATCTGCAGGGCCTCGGCCGGCTGCGGGTCGCCGTCGCGCGCGGCGATCACCTGCTGGTCGCCCAGGACGGCAACGCCGCGAAGCTCCTGCGGCTCCCCCTGAGCGAGCCCACCCCCGGCGGCAGCGACGCGGCCGACCCGCCGGCCGGTCCCGGCGGCGGCCCGGGCGGCGGCGACCCGGGCGGCGGCACCGGGGGCGGGACCGGCGGCTCGGGCACCCCCGCGGTGCCGTCGGCCACCACGGCGTCGGCCCGCCTGGCCCGCGGCCTGCGCACCGCCGCGACCCGCCTGGGCAAGCGCCGACTGCGCGTCGGCCGTGGTGCCACCACGCGCGCGGCCCTGCCGGCGGGGCGCGTCACGGTCGAGCTGCGGCTGCGCAGCTCGCGCGGGCCGCGCCTGTCCCGGACGACCCGCACCGTTCCCCGCGGCACGACGCGCACCTGGGCGATCCGCGCCGACGCGCGCGGTCGGCGCCTGCTGCGCCGGACCGCGTCGCGCCGGATCGTCGTCCGGGTCGTTGCCCGCCCGACCGGCGGCGCGACCGTCGTGCGCGCCTCCGGCGGGACCCTCCGCCGCTGAGCGCAGGCCGCCGCGAGGCGCAGTCACGGTCCGCCACTCAAGCGCGGGCCATCCGGCGCCGATGGGACACCATGCGCTCCCGCGCGCCACGCAGGGCCGGCGGTCGCGGCGCGGCCGCGCGCCGCCCCCGCCGGTCGGCGTGGCCGCTGGTCGCCGCGCTGGTCGGGATGCTCCTGACCCCCGTCGCGGCCGCCGCCGACTCGTGGGACGTGCCCGACCCCGCCCATGGCGTGACCGTCGGCACGATCCGCGACGAGGACGGCCGCCCGGTGTCGGGCGCCACGGTCGCCG
>JALRCL010000743.1 GCA_023268575.1 Patulibacter sp. | reverse complement strand
GCGGCGTCGCGTTCGGCGTCTGGGGCGCCACCGCGGGCGCGGCCGCGGCAGCCGGGCCGATCGCCGGCGGCCTGCTCACCGGCGGGCTCTCGTGGCGCTGGATCTTCTTCGTGAACGTCCCCGTGGGGATCATCGGCGTCGCCCTGGCGCTGCGGGTGCTGCCGGCCTCGGAGGGCCACGGCGGCGTGCGGCTGGACTGGCTCGGCGCGATCCTCTCGAGCATCGGGGCCGCCGCGCTCGTCTTCGGGCTCGCCGAGACGGGGGAGAAGGGCGGCTTCGCGGGACCGATCACGTGGGCGCCGATCGTCGCCGGCCTGACGCTCATCGTGCTGTTCGTCCTGCACGCCCGGCGCACGCCGCACGCCCTGATCAACGTCGGCCTCTTCCGCAAGCCGGGCTTCAGCAGCGCCTCGGCGACGACGTTCGTCCTGGGCGCCGCGATGTTCGGGTCGATGATCCTCCTGCCCCTCTACTTCCAGGTCGCGCGCGGGGAGGACGCCACGACGGCGGGCCTGCTGCTCATCCCGCAGGGGCTCGGCATGGCGTTCGCGATGCCCGCCAGCGGCGCGCTGACCGACCGGATCGGCGGCGGCATCCCGACGCTCGCAGGCGTGGCGGTGCTCATCGTCACGTCGCTGGGGCTCGCCGGCGTCGGCGGCGACACCTCGTACGTGCTGCTCAGCGTGGTGCTCTTCGTCCGCGGCCTCGGCATCGGCTTCGCGATGATGCCCTCGATGGCGGCGGCGTACGCGACGCTCTCGCCCGCCGACGTCCCGCGCGCGACGACGGCGCTGAACGTCCTGCAGCGCTGCGGCGGCGCCATCGGCACCGCCCTGCTCACGGTGGCGCTGACGCGCGCCCTGGACGACCGCGGCTACTCGGGCAGCGTCGGCGAGCACTCGCCGGTCGGCGCGGTGCCGCCGCAGGTGGCCGACGGCCTCGCCGGGGCGTTCGGCGACGCGTTCACCTGGGCGGTCGTCATCACCGTCGTGTCGGTGCTCCCCGCCGTCGTGCTGGCGGTCGTGGAGCGGCGCGCGCGCCGGGAGCGGGCCGCCGGCGGCGGCCCCGTGAGCCCGGTCGAGCGCGCGACCGCCGCCGCGGTCAACGAGCTGTAGCGGCGCTCAGCTCGTCTGGACGATGAGCACCGCGCACGGCGCGTGGTGGCTGATCTTGTCCGGGACGGAGCCGAGGAGGAACCGCTTCGTCCCGGTCATGCCCTTGTTGCCGACGACGAGCAGGTCGCTGCCGCGCTGCTCGGCGGCCGACACGAGGGCCTCCGAGGGGTCGCCGCCGCGCACGAGGCCGTTGACGGCCTTCAGGCCGGCGCCGCGGGCCTCGGCGGTGGCGGGCTCCAGCAGCTGCTTGGCCGACTCCTCGCTCTGGTCGGCACCGCGGACCGTGACGACGTCGAGCGCGGCGTCGCTGATCCGCGCCAGCTCGATCGCCTTGCGCACGGCCTGGGCGGCCGTCGCCGAGCCATCGGTGCCCACCAGGATCTTCTCGTACATGCGTGTCGGTTCTCCGTCGCGCGGCGCGGCGCGCCGCCTGTCGCCGGCATCGTATTCGCTGGCCGGGCACCCGACCGGGAGCGTGGCGGGGTGCCACCCGGTCCAACGTCGCCGGGCGCCCATGGGCCGGGTGGAGGGTTGGAGCGCGCGCCGATCGCGCCTATCGTCGGGGCCGTGCGCATCGGGATCCTCACCGCCGGCGGCGACTGCCCCGGGCTGAACGCCGTGATCCGGGCCGCGGGGCGCAAGCTCCTGCGGGAAGGGCACGAGCCGATCGGCCTGCTCCGGGGCTATCGCGGCCTCGCCCACCAGGACCATCGGCCGCTGGACCACGGCGCCCTGTCGGGGCTCCTGCCGCTCGGGGGGACGATCCTCTCGACCTCGAGCTACGACCCCTACCGCCACGACGACGGCCCCGAGCGGATCGAGGCGGCGATGGCCCGCGGCGACGTCGACGCGGTGATCGCGATCGGCGGCGAGCACACGATGGACATCACCCGGCGACTGCACGAGCGGCTGGACCTGCCGGTGGTGGGCGTGCCCAAGACGATCGACAACGACATCGTCGGCACGGACCGGACGTTCGGCTTCGACACCGCCGTACACGTCGCCGCCGAGGCGATCGACCGGCTGCACTCCACCGCGCAGTCCCACGACCGCGTGATGGTCGTCGAGGTCATGGGCCGCAACGCCGGCTGGATCGCGGTGACCGCCGCGATCGCCGGCGGGGCCGACGGCGTGCTCGTGCCGGAGGTCGAGACGCCGGTCGAGGAGATCGCCGCGACGATCCGCGGCCGGCACGACCGCGGGAAGGACTTCTCGATCATCGTCGTCTCGGAGGGCGCGCGGCTCTGCTTCGCCGACGGCCGCAGCGAGAAGATCGTCGCCAACGAGGAGACCGACGAGTACGGCTACGAGCGCCTGGGCGGGATCGGCGCGGCGCTCGCGGCCGAGCTCGAGCGCGAGACGGGCTACGAGACCCGCGTCGTCGTCCTCGGCCACATCCAGCGCGGCGGCACCCCGACGGCGAACGACCGCGTCCTGGCCACGCAATACGGCGTCGCGGCCGCCGAGGCGGTCCTCGCGGGCGACATGGGGAGGATGGTCGCCCAGCAGGGTGGGGAGATCACGACGATCCCCCTGTCGGAGGTCGTCGGGGTCAAGGGCATCGACACGCGGCTGCTGGACCTCGCGAAGGTCTTCTTCTGAGCCGGAGCGGACGCGACGGCGCCCGCCCGACGCGGAGCCCGCGGCGTCGCTCCCGCTGCGAGCGCCCGTCACCGGTCCCGGCGGGGCGACCTGCGAGCATGCCGCGCGATGCGGATCGCGACCGTCGTCGGCAACCGGCCCCAGTTCGTCAAGGCGGCGGCGGTCTCGCGCCCGCTGCGCGCGCGGCACGACGA
>JALRCL010000741.1 GCA_023268575.1 Patulibacter sp. | reverse complement strand
AGGATCATCAGCGGCGACGCGACGTAGATCGTCGAGTAGCTGCCGATCACGATGCCGATGAGCATGGCGGACGCGAAGTTCTTGAGCACCGGACCGCCGAAGAACAGGAACGGCACGAGGGCGAGCGCGGTCGCGACGCCGAGGTCGTGCTGCCGCCGACCGGGTCCGTGGAGCGCGCCGCCACGCGGCTGGCCGACCTGCCGACCGGTGGCGGCACGCCGCTGGCGGCCGGCCTCGACGCCGCGACGACGCTCGTCCGCGCCCACCGGCTCCGCGATCCGGGGCGGCGCGTGCTGTGCGTGCTGGTGACGGACGGGCGCGCCTCGGGCGGACGCGCCGGGCTCGCGGCCGCCGAGCGCGCCGCCGCGCGACTCGGGCGGATCGCCGACGGCGTCGTGGTCTTCGACAGCGAGCAGGGGCGCGTGCGACTCGGCCTCAGCGCGCGGATCGCCGCCGCCGCCGGGCCGGACGCGCGGCTGCTGCCGATCGGCGCGCTGACCGGCGAGGCGCCCGCCGGCCGCGCGGGGGCGCGATGAGCCGCCCGCTCGTCGCGGTCGCGGCCGGCCCGGCGCTGCTGGAGCCGAGCCGCGAGCTGCGCGACGCGATCGCCGTCGCCGGCGCCGCGCTGGCGACCGTCGACCTCACCGCCGACGACGCGTTGCCCGCGGGTGCGGTGGCGCTCGTCCTCGGCGACGGCGCGCCCGTGCCGCACGCCGCGGCGATCGGGGCCAACCAGGCGCTGCGCGACGCCGTCGTCGCCCACCACCGCGCGGGGCGCCGGATCGTCGCCGAGGGTGCCGGCGTCGCGTACCTCGCCACGAGCCTCGACGGCGAGCCGATGTGCGACGTCCTGCCGGCGGCCGCCCGGCCCGGCCCCGGCGGCGTCCCCGGCCCGGTCGAGCTCATGGCCGCCGCCGACGGGCCGGTCCACGCCATCGGGCAGAAGCGGATCGGCCGTCCCTCCCGCGCCATCGCGCTCGACGTCACCGCCGGCTCGCAGCCGGCGTGGACGATCGGCCGGGATCGCGAGGGCTGGGCGATGCCGGGCCTGCACGCGAGCCTCATCGTCGTGCCGTGGACGCCGGATCGCCTGCAGCGCCTGCTCGAGGGAGCCTCCGTCGCATGACCGATCCGGACCAGGCGCGCTCCGCTGCCCCGCGCCCCGCCGCCGACGGCCGCGTCGTGTTCGTGGGCGCCGGCCCCGGGGCCGCGGACCTGCTCACGATCCGCGGCGCGAAGGTCCTCGGCGAGGCCGACGTCGTGGTCTGGCCCCGGTCGCTCGTGCCGCCCGAGGTCATGGAGCACGCGCGCCCCGACGCCGAGGTGCTGACGAGCGACGACCACACGCTCGAGGACGTCATCGCGCTCTTCTCCCGCGCGAAGGCCGAGGGCCTGACGGTCTGCCGCCTGCAGTCGGGGGACCCGTCGATCTACGCGACGCTCCACGAGCAGATCAACGCCTGCCGCCGGATGGACCTGCCGTACGAGATCGTGCCCGGCGTCGGCTCGCTCTCCGCGCTCGCCGCCGCGCTCGGCCAGGAGCTCACCGTTCCCGAGGTCGCCCAGTCGCTCGTGCTGACCCGGCGCGCGGTCCGGGTGCCGATGCCGGAGCACGAGCAGCTCGAGGACCTCGCCCGGCACGGGACGACGATGGCGCTCTACCTGTCGGTCCGCCGCCCGCGCGAGCTGCAGGCCGACCTGCTCGCCGGCGGCTACGCGCCGGACGCGCCGGTGGCGATCGGCTACCGCGTGTCCTGGCCCGACGAGCGAATCATCCGCTGCCGACTCGACGAGCTCGCCGCGACGCTGAAGGCCGAGCGGATCACGACGCAGGCGCTCATCGTCCTCGGACCGGCGCTCGCCGGCGGCGAGGAGGAGCGGCGCTCCCACGTCTACCGCCCGACCTACGGCCACCGCTATCGGCGGCTCGGCAACCCCGCCGCCTACCGCGGCGACGAGCCGTCCTGAGCGACCCGGGGCGCCCTCCGGTCCGTGCCTCGAACGGGCTCCGCCCCGGCGCGCGCCGTCCGGGATCCCCGCGCTTGACCTGAAGTGCGGTCGAAGCGCCATCATGGATCGCATGTGGTGCTCCCGTCCCCGCGCCGTCCGGCGCGCCGTCCCGTCCTGCCCATCGGCCCCCGGAGGTCGCGCGTGACCCTCGCCCTCGAGGTCCGCGACCTCGTCAAGCGGTACCCCACCGGCACCGAGGCCCTGAAGGGCGTCTCGCTGGACATCCAGGAGGGCGAGTTCTTCGGCCTCCTCGGTCCCAACGGCGCCGGCAAGTCGACCCTCATCCACTGCACGACCGGCCTCGCGAGCCCCACGTCCGGGACGATCCGCGTGTTCGGTCACGACGCCGTGACGCACTACGTCGACGCCCGTGCCGCGGTCGGCCTCGCGCCGCAGGAGCTGAACATCGACTGGTTCCTGACGCTCGAGGAGACGCTCGACTACCACGGCGGCTACTTCGGGATGCCGCGCAAGGAGCGCCGTGCGCGCGCGAAGGAGCTGCTCGACGCGTTCTCGTTGACGGAGAAGAAGGACGAGCGCACCCGCACGCTCTCGGGCGGCATGAAGCGCCGGCTGATCCTCGCCCGCGCGCTCATGCACCGCCCGCGGCTGCTCATCCTCGACGAGCCGACCGCCGGCGTCGACGTCGAGCTGCGCCTGGAGCTCTGGCAGTACGTGCGCCGCATCAACGAGGAGGGGACGACCGTCCTGCTCACGACGCACTACCTCGAGGAGGCCGAGCTGCTCTGCGACCGGATCGCCTTCATCAACGGCGGCGAGATCGTCGCCGAGGGCACGAGCGAGCAGCTCGCGGCGCACTACGGCGTCGCCGGGCTCGAGGACGCCTACCTCGAGCTCGTCGGACGCAAGGAGCTGTCGCGCAACGGGGCGGCTGCCGTCCCGGAGGGCGTCGACCCCGACCTCGCCGACGCGGCAGCCCGCGCCGGCGCGACGGAGTCCGAGCGATGACCACCGCGCAGATCCGCCTGCTCTCGCTGCTGCGGCGCGAGTGCAACCGCTTCCTGAAGATCAAGCGCCAGACGATCGGCGCCCCGCTGTTGGAGACGTTCCTCTACGTCTCGGTCTTCGGCGCGGCGCTCGGCAGCCGGGTCGGCGACCTCCACGGCTTCGACTACGTGGTGTTCGTCGTCCCCGGCCTGATCATGATGGCCTTCGCCATCAACGCCTTCGCGAACAACTCCAGCTCGCTGCTCCAGCAGAAGATGCAGGGCTCGATCGACGACCAGCTCTCGTCGCCGGCGACGCCGCTGGAGCTCCTGCTGGCGTTCTCGCTCGGCGGGTTCCTCCGCGGCCTGACGATCGCCGTGCTGACGTTCGTCGCGGCCGCCCTGCTCGTCGACCTGCCGCTGCGCCACCCGGAGGTCCTCCTCCCGGCGCTCTTCCTCGTCGGCATGTTCTTCGCGCAGCTCGGGGTCCTCATCGGGGTCCGGGCCGAGCAGTTCGACGACGTCGCCGTCGCCCAGACGTTCGTGCTGCAGCCGCTGATCTTCCTCGGCGGCGTCTTCTACTCGACCTCGCTGCTGGACGAGCCGTTCGCGACGCTCACCCACTTCGACCCCGTCTACTACATGATCAACCTCGTGCGGTACGGGTTCCTCGGGTACTCCGAGGAGTCGATCTGGCTGTCGCTGGTGCTGCTGACGCTCGCCACGACGGCGCTGTTCCTCCTGAACCTGCGCCTCTTCCGGCGCGGCTGGAAGCTCCGCTCCTAGCGGGCGCCGGCCTGCGGCGGCGGCGCGACGGCCGCCGCCCGCTCAGCGCCGAGGACGGCGCAGGAGGTACGTGTCGAACATCCAGCCCTTGCGCTCGCGCGCCGCCGCCCGGACCCGGACGACCTCGTCGGCGACGTCGCCGAGCCGGCCGCGGATGAGCAGCTCGTCCGGGGTCCCGAGGTACGCGCCCCAGAAGAGCTCGAGGTCGGGGTCCTGGTCGGCGAACGCGAGCTCGGCGTCGAGCATGACGACGACGTCCTCGGCCGTCGGCTCGGCGAGCTGCTCGGCCAGGCGCCGGCCGGGGGTGACGCGGATCGTGCCGCCGACCTGGTTGAGGGTGGTCCGGTGACGGGCAGCGAGGTCCTGGACGGCGCTGATGCCGGGGACGACGTCGTAGTCGAAGGCGACCGTCCCGCTCGCGAGGACCTGCTCGACGACGCCGAGGGTCGAGTCGTAGATCGCCGGATCGCCCCAGACGAGGAAGGCGCCGCGCTCGTCCTCTCCGAGCTCGGCCGCGATCGCGGCGGCCCACTGCTCCGCCCGGCGGGTGCGCCAGTCGTCGACGACGCCCTCGTGCGCGTCGCGCGAGCGGCCGCGCGGCGGATCGACGAGCTCGACGACGCGGTGCTCGCCGGTCACGTGGCGGCGCAGCACCTCGCGCCGGACCGCGACGAGGTCCTCCGTCTCCCGGACCTTCGTGATGAGGAAGATCACGCGCGCCGCGTCGAGCGCCTTGATCGCCTGGACGGTGACCTGGTCGGGGTCCCCGGCGCCGATGCCGACGAGCGAGAGGTGCCGCATGGCGGGCGACCCTACCGGGGCCGTGCCGGCGCCCGGGGGCCCGGTCCACGACGACGCGCCGAGGGCGGGACGAGCGGCGACGGGCAGCGGCGACGCGCCGCGAATCGGACGCCGACGCGCCGACTCCCCGCGCGAACGCGCCGAAGCGTCGCCGACGCGCCAGGTCCGGGGCACGGGCCGCTCGCGGCGCTACCGTTTCGGCCACCCGAATTAGGGAGTCCTACTTCACGTGTCCGTGCCCGACTCGACGCTCGTCCCCCCAACCCCAACGGCCCCCACCGTCGCGCCGCCGCCGCGGGCCCGCCGTCGACGGCCGGCGCGCGTGCGCGCGATGGCGGCGTTGCGCTGGTCGCACCGCTGGGTCTCGATCGTCGCCGGGATCGTGCTCCTCGCGATCACGACCTCGGGCGCCGTCCTCGTCCTCGAGCCGGAGCTCCGTCAGGCCGCCCACCCGTCGCACTTCGCGTCGACGCCGACCGACCACCCCATCAGCCTCCACGCCGCCGCCGGCGCCGCGCGACGCGCCCACCCGGACGCGGGCGACGTCACGCGCGTGGTCCGCAACCGCGGCGTCTACCAGGTCGCGCTCGGGGCGTCGCCCGAGACGCTCGTGAGCGTCGACCCCGGCACGGGGCGGGTGCTGGGCGCCGACCGGCCCGAGCGCGGCGTGCTCGGCTTCCTCGTGAACCTCCACGAGTGCGGTCTGACGTGCGAGGGCTACCCGGGCCACGTCGCGTTCCTCTCCCGGCCGATGCCCGACGTCGGCGTCCCCGGCCTGGCGAAGCTGCAGGTCGGCGGGTTCCTGCTCGCGGTGCTCGGCGGCGTCCTGCTGCTGCTCGTCCTCAGCGGCGCCGTGCTCTGGTGGCCCGGCCTGCGCCGCTGGCGGCGCGGCTTCCGGATCCGCCGCGGACAGGGGCGGTACAAGCGCGACTACGACCTCCACAAGGTCGTCGGCGTCGTCGCGCTCCCCTTCCTCGGGATGTGGGCGATCACCGGCATGAACTTCGAGCTCCCGGTCGTCTCCCGGGCCGTCTACGCGGTCATCGGCGGCGCGCCCGGCGACGAGCCGACGATGACCTCGAAGCCCGCGCCGCGAGGCACGCCCGACATCGGCGTCGACGCCGCGGCCGCCGCTGCGGCGCGGACCGTCCCGCGTGGGCGCGTCACCGGCGTCGGCCTCCCCGATGCCGGTGACGCGACGAGCACGTACGTCGTCTGGCTCTCGCGCGGCGTGGACCCCGTCGGGTACTCCGACTACGCCGGCGTCATCGGCGTCGGCGTCGACCGTCACGACGGGGTCGCCCGTCAGCTCTACGGCCGGACCGACGCGCCGGTGCAGCAGAAGATCTGGGGCTCGTGGACGACCGGCGTCCACTTCGGGATGGTCGTCGGCTGGATCCCGCGCCTGCTGTGGGTGCTGCTGGGGCTCACGCCGCTCCTGCTCGCGGTCACCGGCATGTCGACGTGGCTCTACAAGCGGGGCAAGCGCCGTGCCCGGAAGCGCCGGGTCGCGGCGAGCCGCGGATGAGGGCGGTCCACCCGTGAGCGGCCACCTCGCCGCGACGGTCGCGGGGTACGGCCTGCTGCTCGCGGTCGCAGCGCTGTGGCGGGCCGCGACCGGCCGCGGTCCCACGCCGACGCTGCTCGCGGCGGTCGTCTTCCTCGAGGGCGTCCTCGTCGTCGCGGCGGTGCTCGAGGTCGTTCGCCTGCTCGGCGGGCGCCACGCCGCGGAACCGGCCACGCACGCCGGGTACCTCGTGGCGTCCGTCGTCGTGTTGCCGCTCGCCCTCGGCCAGCGCTCCCCGCGCAACACGCCATGGGACGCGACGATCGTCGGCGCCGGCCTGCTCGCGGCCGCCGTCGTGGCGCTCCGACTGCGGGTGACCGGTGGCTGATCGCGACGGTCCGCGCCGTCTGCTCGTCGCCGTGTACTCGCTGCTGGCGCTCGCGGCCGGCGCGCGGGCGGCCGTCCAGCTCGCGATCGACCCGTCCCGGGCGCCGGTCGCCTACGCGCTCTCCGCCGTCGCCGCGGCGGTGTACCTCGCCGGAGCGATCGCCCTGCGACGCGACGGTCGCCGCGCGCGACGGATCGCGGCCGGGATCTGTGCGTTCGAGCTCTCGGGCGTGCTCGTCGTCGGCGCGCTGAGCCTCGCGGCGCCGGCCGACTTCCCCGACGCCTCGGTCTGGTCCGGGTTCGGCAGCGGTTACGGCCACGTCCCGCTCGTCCTGCCGATCGGGGGCCTCTGGTGGTTGCGAGCCGACCGCGCCGCGTCCCGCGCACGGCCGCACGTCGCGCGCTCGTAGACTGCGGCCGGTGAGCGGCGCCGCACACGGGGGCAACGAGGAGCTGCTCGGCCTCGACACCCCGCTGCACCGACTGCCGGCGCAGTGCAAGGTCGCCGCGCTCCTGCTCTTCGCGCTCGCGGTCGCGCTCAGCCCGACCCACGCGTTCTGGCCCTACGGCCTGCACCTCCTGATCGTCCTCGCGGCGGCGCTCGTGGCGCGCGTGCCGCTGCTGGAGCTCGCCTCGCGGCTCGTGATCGAGATCCCGTTCGTCCTCTTCGTCCTGCTGCTGCCGTTCGTGACGCAGGGCGAGGAGACGCACGTGCTCGGCGTCGGGTTGTCGATCGACGGGCTGTGGACCGCCTGGGCGATCGTCGCGAAGGCCTCGCTCGTCCTGCTGGCGACCGCGGTCGTCGCGGCGTGCACGCCGCCGGCGGCGATCCTCGCGGGGGTCGACCGGCTGCGCGCGCCGAAGGTCCTGACCGCGATCGCGGGGTTCACGATCCGCTACGTCGAGGTCGTCCTCGACGAGCTGCAGCGGATGCGGATCGCGCGCGTGGCGCGCGGCGACGACCCGCGGTTCGCCTGGCAGGCGCGGGCGACGATCCGCTCGGCCGGCACGCTGCTCGTGCGCTGCTTCGAGCGCGGCGAGCGCGTCCATCTGGCGATGATCAGCCGCGGCTACGACGGCGGCATGCCGCCCGGCCTGCTGACCGTGCCGGCCACCCGCGTGGAGTGGCTCGGAGTCGCGGGGCTCGTGACGGTCGCGGCGTCGATCACCGTCGCGTCGCGACTGGTCGTCGGCTGAGCCCGGCCTCGGGTCGCCTCGCGGCCGAGGCGCAGCCGGTCATCGGTGGCTCCAGGCCGCGGGGACGCCGAGCGCCGCGCGCGGGGTCAGCCGCCGACCGACGCCCCCGCGGGCACGGCGCCCGAGCGCAGCTCCGGCAGGATCCGGTCGCGGTAGAGCGCGAGCGTGCCCGCCGGATCGGCCTGGCCGATGAGCTGCAGGCAGACCGCGTCGGCGCCGAGGCCGGCGAGCTCGCGAACCCGGGCGAGGTGCTCGTCCGGGTCCTCGCTGACGATGAAGCCCTCGCGCGCGAACTGCTCGTCGCTCATCTCGGCGTCGGCGAGCCGCTGCATCTCCTCCTGGTCGGCGATGTCGTCGGTGTAGAGCTGCGGCAGCTGGGTCGGCTTCCAGCGACGCGCGCCCCGGATCGCCGCGTCGCGCTCCCGGGCCCAGGCGATCCCGCTCTGCAGGACGATCGTCCCCGGCTCGCGGCCGAGCTCCTCGCACGCGTCGCGGTACGCGGCGATGATCTCGGGGGCCTGCCCGGGGTCGCCGAGGGTCCAGAGGCCGTCGCCGTGCTCGGCGGCGATCCGCGCGGCCTTCGGGCCGAAGGCCGAGACGATCATCCGCGGGCGACCCTCCGCGCGGGTGAAGAGGTGGGCGTCCTGCAGCGCGAACCAGCCCTCGTCGACGGTGACGCGCTCGCCCTCCCACAGCCGACGGATCGCGGAGAGGCCCGCGGCGAAGCGCGCCTGCTGCTCGGGCACGCTCGGCCAGTCGAGGCCGAGCGGCGACTCGTTCACCGCCTCGCCGCTGCCGACCCCGAGCGTGATCCGGCCGGGGAAGAGCGACTCGAGCGACATGAACGCCTGCGCGACGACGCCCGGGTGGTAGTGGTGGACGATCGGCGTCACGCCGGTGGCCAGCGGCGCGCTCGTGACCTGACCGATCGCCGCGAGCGTCACCCACGCCTGCGCCCCCTCGCCACCCGGGAACCACGGCGCCCAGTGGTCCGAGAGCCCGAGCGCGTCGAACCCGGCGTCCTGGGCGGCGCGCGCTTGCGCGACGAGCTGCGGGGGCGTGAACTCCTCGGTCGAGCCGGCGAACCAGAGCTGGGGGAAGGCCATGCACCTCGGCTACCCGACGCGCCCGGCGACGAACCCGACGCGGCGGCCCGCCTCCGCCCCGTGGGCTAGCGTGCCGCGCGTGCGTCCGCCCGGTCCGCTCGCCACGGCGCTGCTCGTCGCGCGCCTGACGCTCGTGGAGGTCGTGCGCGGGCGCGCGGCGCGCGGCCTGCTCGTCGTCAGCGCGGCGCTGCTGGCGCTCTTCGCGCTCGCCGCCCACCAGGCGCTCGGGGCCGCGCGCGGACGCGGAGGCACGGTGACCGTCGACGTCGTCGGCGGGACCCTGCTCGGCAGCGCGGCGTTCGTGGCGCTGCTGCTCGGCGCGACGGTGGCGGGCACGCTCACCGCCTCGGCGGTGCGCGGCGACGCGGAGCGCGGCGCGCTCGGACCGCTCGCCGCGCGGCCGGTGTCGCGCCTGGCGATCGTCCTGGGACGCACGCTCGCCGGTGCCGGTCTGGCGGCGGCCTTCGCGATCGCCCTCTGGCTGACGAGCGTCCTCGTCGTGCGGATCGCCGGCGACTGGTCGCCGCCCGCGCTGGCCGGTCCCGCGCTCGCGCTCGGCGGCGCGGTCGCCCTCGTCGCGCTCGGCGGGACCGTCGTCTCCACCGCCCTCCCGACGACCGCGGCGACGATCGCGGTCCTCGCGACCGTCGGCGTCGGGCTGAGCGTCGGGCTCGTCGCCCAGCTCGGCAGCGCCTTCGGCCTGGCGGACCTGCGGACGGTCGCCGACGTCGCCGCGGCGCTGCTGCCGTTCGAGGCGCTCTACCGGCACGTCCTGGCCCAGCTGTCCGACGGGCGCGACCTCGCCGCCGTCGGCGTGGCGATCGGGCCGTTCGGCGGCGCGCGCGAGCTCGCCGGCTGGCACGCGCCGGTGCTCGCCGGCTGGACGGCCGCCGCCCTCGCGCTCGTCGCCTGGCGGGTCCGGCGCAGCGACGTCTGAACTGCGGTCGCGCCCTCGGGCCGCACCCGTGGCCGGGGCTGAAACGGAGACGCCGTACGCACCGCCCTGGCACGACCGGTGGCGAGGCGCCATACTGCTCGCGCCGCGTAGCCCCCGACGTCGGTACGAGAGCGTCAGTACGACCAAGGAGCGGTCCCCGTGACCCGACCACCACGATCGAGGGGCAAGCACGCAGCGGCGCTGGTGCTGCTCGCCGTCCCCGGCCTCGCCCTCACCGGCTGCGGACCGAACGACCAGGACCTGGCGGCGGCCATCGCCGGAACCGCCACGCACCGCGACGGGGGCGTGCTGGTCGCGCCCGACGAGGTCACGGCGGGCCAGCCCGTCGACGTCTCGATCGCCGGATCGAAGATCGGTGACGATCCGCAGGCATGCCCGGTGGCCGCGTTCGTGTTCCGGGACGGCGGCGCGGTCGAGCAGACGCTCGGCGGCCTGGAGACCCTCGCGTCCGGCAGCGCCTGCTCGGTGGTGAAGGGCGAGTTCCGGACGACCTTCGCGGCCGCAGCGCCGGGCACGCGCGAGGCCGTGCTGCAGGTCCGGATCGAGGCCGACGCCCCCGAGGGCCAGCTGCCCGCCTACACGATCGCGAGCAAGACGATCCGCGTCGTGACGCCCGGCACCGGCGACGCACCGGCCACCGGTCCCGGCACCCCGCCGGCGCCGGTCCGCTGCGGCACGACGCCGAGCGTCCCCGACGGCTTCAGCTGGGGCTTCCGCGTCAATCCGCTGAAGGTGATCGCGGGTCAGTCGCTGGGCGTCGACCCCGGTGGCACGACGAGCGCGAGGCCCGTCGTCCGCTACGCGCTGGACCTCGACAACGACGGCACGCCCGAGGCGACGTCGACCGGTGGACAACTCCTGACGACCGCCCCCGGATCGGCCGGCCCGCTCAACGCGTGCCTCAGCGCCGTCGACGACCAGGGACGCGTCGCGACGCACCCGGTCACCACGACCGTGGAGGCCTCCGGCCTGGGAGCCAAGGATTACGACGTCCCCGCCTCCGTGTCAGTCGGGACCCCTGTCACGTTGAGCATCACGCCGCCCCCGCCCGCAGGGGCGACCGGCGGCTGCGTCTGGTTCTACGAGAGCCCCGCCGACGCCGACGCGAGCAACCCGATCTACCCCACCTGCGACAGCTCTCGGACGCACGCGTTCACGAGCCCAGGCCTGAAGTTCACCGAGATCAGCTTCTTCGACGGCGTCGGACACAACAGCTGGGGCCGATTCGTGCGCGTCACCGCACCGGCGCGCTCGAAGACGCACGCCGCACGGAAGCCGCGGACGGTGAAGGTCGCCACGACCGTCGGCGGCGCGCCAAAGCTCGTGACGGTCGGCAAGACCGCGTACGCGGCCGGGCGGCTGACGACGAAGGGCGCGGTCCTGCGTGGCCGGATGAGCGCGAAGCTCACGAGGCGCCAGCGCAAGCAGGCCCCGGCGCTCGGCGTCCTGCGCAACGCGGACTACGCGATCCGGATGGACGGTGAGCGCGTCCTGCTGAGCCCGACGGCCTTCGGGCTCAAGGGCACCGGCCGGCTGCTGGCGCGCTCGCGCAGCGATCGCCGGACGCTCGTGTGCCTCGCCGTCTCCAGCGACGGGACGACGAAGCCGTCCGGCACGACGTGGCGGATCCTGGGCGCGACCGGCAAGGCGCGCGGCTGGACCGGCTCGGGGACGGCGTTCCCGCTCGTCGTCGGCCTGCCGGCGAAGCGCTCGGTCTCGCTGACCGCCAAGCGCGGCCGCGCGAGGTCGACCGCCGGGTGCAAGGGCCTGGCCCAGTACCTCCCGAAGAAGGGCAAGAAGTAGCCCGTGCCCGGGCGCGACCCCGATGCGCGCCGGCCCGCGGGCCCGGCATCGGCGTCGCGTCCGGCCGCGCCACCGCTCCGCGTCAGTGGGGCGGTCAAGCGCCACCGCGGCCGGACGGTGCTGCCCGGGATCGACCTCGTCGTCGCGCCGGGCGAGCAGGTCGGGCTGCTCGGACCCAACGGTGCGGGCAAGTCGACGCTGCTGCGGCTGGCCGCCGGCCTCGCCGGGCCCGACGCCGGGGTCGTCGAGCTCCACGGACGCGTGGCGACCGACCCGTCGGCCCGCATCGGCGTCGGGTACCTCGCCGAGCTGTTCCGCTTCCCGTCCTGGCAGACCGTCGACGAGACGCTGCGCCTGCACCAGCGGCTCGCCGGCAGCGCCTCCGGCGTTCCCGAGCGGATGGAGCTCCTGGCGCTCGTCGGCCTCGCCGAGCGCCGGGACGCCCGGGTCGGGACCCTCTCCAAGGGCCAGCAGCAGCGCCTCGGCCTCGCGCAGGCGCTCGTCGGGAAACCGACGCTCGTGCTGCTCGACGAGCCGACCTCGGCGTTGGATCCGGTCGGGGTGCGGATGGTCCGCCGGCTCCTGACGACCCTACGAGAACGCGGGGTCGCCGTCCTGCTGAGCTCGCATCAGCTGCACGAGGTCGAGCGCAGCTGCGACCGGATCGCCCTGCTGCGCGACGGCCGCGTGCTGCACGAGGGTCCGGTGCCCGAGCTCCTGCGTCGCTCCGGGCACGCCGACCTCGAGTCGCTCTACGTCGCCGCGATGCGCGACGCGTCCGGTGCACCCGGCTGAGCGCGCCGACGTGCCCCGGACCCGCAGGCCCGGCGCGGCCGACGCCCCCCGGCACGCGACCGCGTGCCGCCGAGGGCGGACCGGGGCGCTGGCCGCGGTCGGCGGTGCCATCGGCGGACTGGCCCCACCGCCGGTCTCGCTCACCCCGTTGGCGCTGCTCGTCGCGCTCGCCCTGCTCGCGCTCGCCTGGCGCACCGCCGACGGCTGGCGCACCGCGGCGCTCGCCGGGGTCGTCTGGGCGGTCATCGGACAGGTGGTGCCGCTGAGCTTCGTGGTGACGACGGTCCAGCGCTTCACCGACCTCGGGGTCGTGGGCGGCCTCGCCGGTCTCTGCCTGCTGCTCGGGGTCCAGTCGCTGCCGTGGGCCGTCGGGGGCGCGGCCCACGCGCTGCTGCGCCGCCGGCTCGGCAGCCCCGAGCTCGTCGCCTTCCCGGTGGCGGTCCTCGTCGCCTGCTCGCTGCCCCGGCCGTTCGGGTGGACCCCGGCCTCGATCCTCCTCGACCGACCGGAGCTCGTCCAGACCGCGGAGTGGCTCGGCGAGCGCGGCACGTCGGTCCTCGTGGCGGCGATCATCGCGGTCGCGGTCGCGGTC
>JALRCL010000714.1 GCA_023268575.1 Patulibacter sp. | reverse complement strand
CGTCGACGGCGCCCGAGGGTCGTGCACTCCGGGCGCGGTGCAGCCGCCGAGCTCTCCCGCGGACGTGGCGCTCCACGTGGCGATCCGGCTCCGGAGCTCGGCCGGGGACCCCTCGGCGGAGCGGTGATCCTGTGATGAGCATGGGCGTTCGTCCTCCGTCGGTCCTGACAGCGGTCGTCGTCGCGTCCTCGACGCTGCTCGTCGGCATCGGCGCGGCGGTCGCCGGCGGCACGCGCCATGCGTGCACGCACGCGCCGCCGCCGCTCTCGGGACGCCCGGTCGACGGGAGCCCACGAGCGGGCTTCTGCGCCACGGTCGACCACGTCTGGTTCTTCGCCCTCCTCGTCCTCGTGGCGGTCGGGATCGTCGCGTGGACGGCGCGCATCAGCCGTCGGTCGACCGTCGTGGCCCTCGTCGCGAGCGTCCTCGCCGGCGCGCTCGCCGTGCCCCTCTTCCTGGCGCTCGAGCTCGAGGCGAACCTCCCGAACCCGATACCGCTCTGAGTCCGTCGAGTGGCCCTCGGCACCGTGCTCGCGCTCGGGGCGAGCCGGCCTCCGGGGCGCTTGCGCTCGCCCGCCGGACCCGGAGCGGCGCAGCGGAGCGGGGCTCGCACCGCGTGCCGGACACGCCGGGCGAGGCCGTCATGCGTTCGTCCGGGATCGGGGGAGGGCCAGCTGGACGGGGGGATGCCCGGAGCGGACGCGACAAGGAGGTGTCGCCGGCGTCGCTGACGTCGACGACGGTCCCCGCCCACGAGCAGCAGGAGCGAGCCTCATGCAGTCCGTCCTCACGTCGAGCGAGCACCAGCCCGTCGCTGGTCCCCTGCGCAGCGAGCGCTCCCGGTGAGCGCCACGGTGGCGTGGAACGCGCCGCATCGGCCGCACCAGGCGGCGCTCGGGAGCGCCGCAGCTCGGGTGGCGATCGACGACGCGGCTTCGCGAGGACTGGTGGAGCGCGCGCCGGCGGCGGTCGCCTGTCACCTCCGCGCGCTGCGCGACGGCGGAGCGGTGCGCCCCCGCTCGTGGGGCGTCGGTGCGCTCGACGCTGCGCTCGTGGCCGGCGCCGGCCTGGAGCTCGTCATCCGGCCGCTCGTGCGAGACGTCCGATCGGGTCGCCTGGTCGTGACCGCGGTACCCCACGACGACCGGGAGGACCGGCGCATCCTCGAGGCACGGGCCGAGCTGGCGATCGCGATCAGTTGGTCGTGGTCGGCCCTCCTGCGCGGCTACGCCGAGGACGATCTCGGCGGCCACCGCTGGGTCGTGCGGAGCTGCGTGGCCACCCAGCGCGCGATCGAGCGGGCCGGGGAGCACGAGCCCGCCGGTGATCTGGAGGCCCACGTCGCACGCTCGAACGCGGCGCTCGTCACCGCGTCGGCGATGTCCGGCATCGGGGCGTGGATGTGGCGGCGGCCGCTCTCTCGGGCGCTCTCCGAGCTCGGAGCGCTGCATCACCGCGTCTCGTTGCTCCGACCGGCCGGCCCTCCGCCGGCGGCGGGGTAGCGCGGCCAGGACGGCGAGCCGACGTCCGCCGCGACGGGCCACGCGGTCCCGCCGCCGACGGGCCCCGCCCACGGGCAGGACCCGTCGCTGACGCACGGCGCGAGCACCCGCAGATCCTCGATCCACGAGCCCGGGCGGCCGTCCCGGCCCCGCAACGCCGCGAGGCTCCACGCGTAGCGGCGACCGCCGTCGGTCGACGGCAACCGCGCGCGACGGGCGAACGCGGTCCCCGGATCCGCGAGCCCGAGCGACAGGCGGTCGATGCCGGCGCTCTGGTCGACGTGCCACGGATCGGGGGTCGCGTCCATCACGATCAGGCCGTAGCGCGCCATCGCCCGGAGGAGCGTGCGCTCGTGCGCGGGCCGCGGGACCGCGTCGATCTCCGCGTCGGTGTACGGCAGGTGGAACCGTTGCCCGAGCGCCGGCGCGTCCGCGTTCGGGAGGCCGAGGTTCGAGCACTGGTCCTCCGGCGCCGGGCCGGGAGCGACGGCCGGAGCGACGGCCACGCCGCTGGTGCACCGCACCGAGAGGTACAGCGCGTGACGGATCTCGCCGTCGAGCAGCTCCTCCGGGCGCAGGACGCCGGCCAGCACGCTCAGGCCCGAGACGCTCGAGCTGCCCGGCCGGATCCCTCGGCCGTCGCCGCCGAGCCGCGCCCGCGTGCCCCACCGGGCGCGGAGCCCGCCGCCCGCGTCGGGCATGCGCGACACCCGCCAGAGCTCGTACGAGTACCCCGCGGCCTGGTCCACGACGATCAGGTGGCGGTCGCTGCCGCGGCTGGGCGCTGCGCCGACCGGGACGCGGATCCGCATGCCGTTCAGGCCGTTGACGCCCCACCGGCCGCCGTTGCGTCGATCGGCGGAGAGCCGGACCCGTCGCAGCGGATCGCGTGCGGTGGCGAAGTAGATCGGCTTCGCGCCCCACCCACGGCCGTCGCCGGGACCGAACTGCAGTGGTCCGGGTGGGCCCAGCGCGCGCAGGCGGGCGACGATCCGCGCCGACCGCGGCACCGTGCGGGGGTCGTCCGGCGCGACGCGCACGTCGAACGGGGAGCTGGGCGCGAACGGGCGCCAGCACGCGCCCGGATGGCTCGTCGCCGAGAGCGCGAGCCGGCACGGCGATCCGCCGGCCGCGGCGGCGACGGGTGCCGCCACGACCGCCGGGCCGACGACGACGGCGACCGCCGTCGCGAGGACCGCGCCGATGCGTCGGCCGACGGTGCTCCGGGCGAGGTGCGGCATGGGCAACGGGTGCCGCGGGGGAGGATCAGCCACCCGTGCGCGCGGGCGACGGCTCGGCGGGCGGGGCGGCGCAGGCTCCGGCGAGCGCGTCGGCGACGGCGGGCGCCTCGGCGAGCCGGAGCGGCGCGTCGATCAGCCGCGCGAGGTGCGCCAGCCGCGCGAGCCGCTGCATCGACCGGGGGTCCAGGTGGCCGACGCGCCGCGCCGTCAGCCGGTCCGCGCGGCGGGGATCGACGAGCTCCCGGAGGCGCGGGTCCGTGCGCACGGCGCGTCGAGCGTCCGCCCGCAGGCGCTCGAGCGCGGCCCGCTGCGCCGGGGCGCGGACCGTGCCGTTGCCCAGGAGCCGCGTGCGGGCGAACCGCCGCACGCGGTCGCGGCGCTCGCCACGGAGCATCGCCGACGCCTCCCCGCTCTCGTCGGGCCAGGTCGGCGAGCCGCCCGCGAACGGCAGCCCCTCGATCTCCGGGCAAAGTGCGTGGATCATCCCGCGCCGCCAGCGGTCCTGCTCGCGATCGGCGGCGTCCAGCGACCAGACCTCCGGCACGAGGTCCGCCGACCACCCCGGCGACACGGGCTCGAACCACGGCTCGTAGGTCAAGTGGGTCGCCGCCGCCCAGCCCGCGGTGCGCTCGAGGAGGAAGAACGACTCCGCCAGCAGCGACGCGGGCACGCCGCGCCCGTGCCACCGCCACGGCTCGCCGGCCCCGCGCACGAGGGTCCGCCGCAGGCTCCCGCGCCGACCGATCGGTCGGGGGAACCCGTGGACCCACGCGGCGACCGCCCGAGCGATCGCCTCCGGCGCCGGAGCGTCGGTCAGCGCCCGTCCGTGCGTCAGCCAGCCGACCTCCATGCCCGCGCCCGACAGGACGATCGGCGTCGGTCCGGCGCGGCGCACGCTCGACGGCGTCGCATCGATCGGCGACACGCCGCCGGTCAGGTGGCGCAGCCAGCGCTCGCTCTGGTCGACGTCGGTGCTCGCCACGCGCACCTCGTGCTCGAGGCCCAGGGCACGGGCGACCCGGCGCGCGACGACGACGTCCTGCGTCTCGGGGAACGCGGGGTCCTCGGGCAGCGCCAACGTGAAGAGGTGCGGGCGCAGACCGGCGGCGACGGCGGCCGCCAGCACGACCCGCGAGTCGCGCCCGCCGCTCAGTCCGAGCTCGATCGGCCCACGGGCGTCGCGGCCCACCGCCCGCAACGTCCCGCGCAGCAGGTCGGCCCCCGCCTCGACGTCCCGGTGCACGGTCCGCCGGGCGGCCTCGAGGACCACGTCGCTCGTGCAGGCCGACGACGGTTCCAGTCGACCCCGCCGCAGCACCGACGTCCCCGGCGGCAGGCGGGCGACGCCGGCCCAGGCGGTGCGCGTCCCGAACGTCCAGCTGGCGACGAGGTAGTCCTCGGCGGCTTCGGGATCGACGTCCGCCGCGGGCGGCAGCGCCGCCAACGTGGCGGGAGCGTTGCCGAGCACGACGACCCCACCGGGCAGGGTCCGCGCGTAGCCGGCGTGGCTGCCGATGCGATCGGTCGTGATGCGGAGCTCGGCCTCGCCGGTCTCCAACAGGACGAACCGTCCGTCCCACCCGTCGGAGCACAGCGGCCCGGACGCCGGCAGCGGCGCGTCGCGATCGATCGGGAACCCGTCGAGGACCTGCAGCCGCCCGTCGGACCATCGCGCGTGCGCCAGCCCGCCCGCGCGCTCGGGCGGGTGGCCGAGCGCCACCACCGCGGCGTGGCCGTCGTGGCTGCGCCAGCGCTCCAGCCGCGAGCCGGCCAGCCCGGGATGCCGACCGGCCGCCCGCAACGCCCGCTCGGCGTCGAGGAGGAGCTCCGGCGCGAGGGCGCGTCGAGCGGAGAGCGCGAGGAAGAGCTGCATCAGCGGGACTCCGCGGGGCGGGGGGAGCGGGGCAGGAGCGCGGGCAGCTCGGCGCCCAGGCGCCGAAGCGTGCCGGGAGCCAGGAGCACGACCGCGACCACGGCACCGAGCACCGCGAGCGGCACGGCGGCCAGGAGGACCGCGGCGCCGTGCTCGACGGGCGCGAGGCGCAACGGCCCGAGCGTCAGGAGCACCCCGACCGCCGCGGCGACTCCCGGACGCAGCTCGCGCAGGACCGGACCCAGGCGCAGGCCGACCGACCGCTGCGCCCAGAACAGGAACAGGAGCACGAACACCGCCGTGGCGCCGACGCCGGCCCACGCGACGCCGACGATGCCGGCGTCGGCGGCGAGCACCATCGCGGCGACCATCAACGGGACGTGGACGACGTTCAGGAGCAGCAGCGTGCCCTGCTTGCCGCTCGCCTTGCCGGCGTCGCCGAGCGGGAAGATCACGGTGTTGAGGCCTGCCGTCAGGGCCACCGCGCTGAGCACGGGCCCGGCCGCGGCGAACCGCTCCGGGAACAGCAGGTCGACGATCGGCTGACCGAGGACGGCGAGCCCGACCGCCATCGGCAGGGCGTACAGGGCGAGCCATCCGACCATCCGACCGGTCGCCGCGGAGAGGTCGCCGTCCGCGTGGCGACGCAGCCGCGAGAGCGCGGGGAACGCCACCACCGAGAGCGTCCAGGCGACGTTGGAGAGCACCATCTCCGGCACGCGGAAGGCGACGGCGTACAACCCCAGCGCGCCGTCGCCGAGCACCCGCCCGATCACCAGGGCGTCGGACCGGCTGGCGACGACCGAGACGACCTCCAGCGCCGACGCGGCTCCGCCGTAGCCGATCATCGACCGCGCGATGGCCGGACGCCACACGACCCGCGGTCGGTAGCCGGTCAACGACCACAGCACCGCCGCCCAGACGGCCGTCCCGGCCAGCGAGCCGAGCACGACCGCCTCGGCCCCGAGGCCCGCGGCGGCGAGGGCGATCGCGACGATCGCCTGGGTCAGGCTCTGCGCGACCTGCGGTCGGATCCGGCGGTCGAAGCGCATCTCGCGCAGCAGCAGCCCGTCGTGGACGTTGCCCAACCCGAAGAGCAGGAGGTTCAGGCTCGCCAGCCGGAACAGGTCGACGCGGTCGGGCACGTGGAAGAACGCCGCCATCGCCGGCGCCAGCAGCACGCCGAGCGCCGTCACGGCGACCGCGAGGACGAGGTTGACCGTGAAGGCGGTGTGCACGCGATCGGTGACCCCGCGCTCCTGCTCGTAGACGAGCGTCGCCTGCATCCCCAGGTCGCTGGAGAGCTGGATCAGCGCGAGGAAGGTGACGACGGCGGCGACGACCCCGAAGTCCGCCGGCACGAGCATCTGGGCGAGCACCAAGAGGGTCACGAGCCCCATCGCCCGGCTGAGCACCACCGCGAGCGTCGCGAACAGGAGGTGCCGCTTCACGCTCCGCGGCTCCGTCGCCACCGATCGCGCACGGCCCGCGCGAAGCGCAGCAGCCGGAGGCGCACGCGCGGCCGCTGGACCGTCGACCAGCTCAGCGTCTCCTCGCCGGTGGCCAGCTCGCGCTTGTACCGATGCTCCCCGGCGAGGAAGTCGTAGCACCCGCACCCGCGCTCCCGCAGGTGCTCCATCGCCACGACGTGGGCGACGAGACCCGGACGCAGCCGGTGGTCGTCGAAGCGCTCCAGGCCGCTCTGCACGAACAGCGCACGGTCGCCGTCGATCAGCAGCGACAAGCATCCGACGGTCCTGGCGCCCGCGCGCACGCGCAGCACCACGGCTCGGCCCTGCGGGACGAGCTGCTCGGCGAGCGCGTGGTGGAACCCGCGGAAGCGGGGCGAGGCGTACGCGCCCGCCGCGCCCGCCGCGGTCCAGCGCCGCTGGTGCAGGTCCGCCAGCTCGGACAGCACCGCGCTCGCGGCGACGCCGTCGGCCGGCGCGTCGACGGCGAGCGGACCGATCTCGGCGAACCGTCGGAGGCTGGCCCGGACCCGGCGCCGCGGACCGGCCCGCAGCGCGTCGACGACCGGCCGCTCGCGGCCGGCCCGCAGGTCGTGGACGGCGAGCGGCCGCCGGTCGACCTCGAGCCGCGAGCGGGGGATCGCGGCGGCGACGGCGCGGGCCAGCTGGTCGTCGCCGGTGCCGTCGATGCGTAGCTCGTCCCAGTCCGGCATCCCCGCCAGCAGCTCCGCGAGCGTGCCGGCGGCCTCCGGGGCACGGGCCGGGTCGCACAGCAGCGCGTTGTGCTCGACGCAGACGCTCTCGCCCGGCGGCTCGCCGGCGGTCCCGAGATGGAGGCACCGGATCGCGAACGGCCCACGGCGGATCGTCGTGCGGGTGACGAGCGCGACCGCGCACGGCCCGCGCTCGTCGTCGACGACGACCCAGAACGGCGACGTCACGTCCCCGTAGTGGGCGAGCCACGTCACCGTCCACGGCCAGGACACGGCCACCGGGACGCGCGGGACGCGCGCGGCGACCGCCGCCCACGCCTCGCGCGCCGGCTCGAGCTGCCACCCGGGGAGCAGGCGCGGGCGAAGGCGCTCGGAGGACCGCTGCAGCGTCGTGCTCATCCGCGGGCGGCCTGCCGTGCGAGGCGGCGTCGGATCGCGGTCTGCAGCCCGATGCCGACGGCCGCGCCGGCGACGCCCGGTCCGGGAACGACGAACGATGCGATCGGGGTGCGGTCCGTCCACGTGCGGTTGGCGAGCGCCTGGTCGGGCGCGGCGCACGAGTCGAGGCGCTCGGCGGCGGTCGCGTCCCGGAACCAGCGTCGCGAGGCACCCAGCAGCAGGGCGCCGGGGGCGCCGCTCCCGAGGGCGTCGTCGTGGGCGAGCTTGAACGCGAAGACCTCCAGGCCCGCGTGCAGCAGGACGAGCGAGGCCGCCGTCCGGTCGGCGGTTCCCAGCTCGAGCATCGTCACGCCCAGCGCCGGGTCGGTCCCCGAGCACAGCGCATGGAAGAACGCCTGGTGGGTCGGGTCCGCGCCCATCGCCGTTCCCGACCGGCCCTTCCAACCCGAGGCCTCCAGGGTCAGGAAGCGCTCCGCCGCCTGGCGGGACGGCGCGATCTCGCGGACCTCGCTGGGGGCGGCGAGCTCGTCGTCCAGGCGACGACGGAGGCGGGCGTGCTCGCGGCGACGCCGGCCCGGGCGGCTGACCGGCTCGGCGACCGACCGGCGCGTGAGCGCGGCGCGCTCGACGCGGTGCAGCACGTGCATCCCCTGGGGCGCGGCCGCGGTGAGGGCGGCGGCGACCGGACCGTCGGCGCGCACGCCCTCGAGCGCCAGCAGCGGCCGCCAGCCGGCGGCCTGCAGCAGCGCGGACGCCGCGCGCTCCGGGTCCTCGCCGTCCAGCAGCGGCGTCCCGAGGAAGCCGTAGGGGTGCGTCCAGGTGCGCAGGCACGGGACCCGGGCGCGGCGCCAGCGCCGGTCGGCCACCACCGGGACGCAGGCGATCCACCGCTCCGCGTCGCGGGCGACGAGGAGCCGCACGCCGCTGCCCGTCGGGAGGTGCCGGGTCGCCGGCTCCACGAACCCCGAGGCGAAGAACGGGTTGGGCTCGGCCGAGGTGCCGGAGAGGCGACTCCACGCGCTCCGGTCCGCGAGCGACAGGGTCCGCGGATCGCGGAGCGTCACGTCCACGCGCGGCGCCGGACGCGCCGATCGGGGAGGCCGGTACAGCACCACGCCATCGTCCTCGGCCGCCGGCGCACCGGCCATCGGGCGGTCGGTGGACTCCGTGGGGGAGGGCGCGAGCTGCGTGGGCGTCGATCCGTCGCGCGATCGGGGCTCCCCCGATCGGCCGTCCCGGTGGTCGGCCGCGGTCGAGAGGCGCATCCCCCTGTCGACCCTCCCAGCGGGCGATGGCCGAGACGGGGGCCGCCGGTGACGATCGACGTCGATGCTGGAAGCCCCTGCCCGCCCCGCCCCGGTCTCCCCGGCTCGCCCGCGC
>JALRCL010000465.1 GCA_023268575.1 Patulibacter sp. | reverse complement strand
GGGGTGCACCCGCACCCCCAACGCCGCCCGCACCCCGTCGGCCACCTCGTGCGCGAGCGCGAGCAGGTCGGCGGTGGTCCCTCCGCGACTCGTCAGCGCGAGCGCGTGCTTCGACGAGATCGCCGCCCCGGGACGGGCGTGCCCGCGCTCGAACCCGGCCCGGTCGATGAGCCAGGCGGCCGAGCTCTTCCACCGGCCGTCGCCCGCCGGGTGCCTCGGCGGCGTCACGTCGGCGCCCAGTCGCTCGGCCACTCGGCGCTCGAGCTCCGCGAACCCCTCGGCGTCGAGGATCGGGTTCGTGAAGAACGAGCCCGCCGAGCGGGTGTCCGGATCGTGGGGGTCCAGGACCATCCCCTTGCCGCGGCGCAGCGCCAGGACGGCGTCGCGCGCGGCGGCGGCGGGAACCCGCTGGCCGATCGCGACGCCGAGCGTCCCGGCGAGCTCGGCGTAGCGGATCGGCGCGCTGCGGTCGTCGCGCGTCAGGCGGAACGTCACCCCGAGCACGACGTGGCGCGCGCGGCCCTTGAACGCGCTGTCCCGGTAGGCGAACCCGCACGCCTCGGCCGGCAGCTCGCGCACCTCGCCCGTGTGCCGGTCGAGGACCCGCACCGCGACGATCGTGTCGGCGACCTCCTGGCCGTACGCCCCGACGTTCTGGATCGGGGTCGCCCCGGTCGCCCCCGGGATCCCCGAGAGGCACTCGATGCCGGCCAGCCCGTCCGCGACGGCCGCCGCGACGACCGCGTCCCACGACTCGCCGGCCGCCACCGTGCGATCGACCGTCGGCCGGCCGTCGCGCTCGGGACCGTCGGCATCCAGGACGCCGGTGGTCCGCACCGCCACGACGTCGCCGGGCAGGGGGTCGTCGGCGATCACGAGGTTGCTGCCGCCGCCGACGAGCAGCAGCGGACGCCCCTCCCGGTCCGCGTCGGTGACCGCGCGCACGAGCGCGTCCTCCTCGCGGGCCACGAGGACGCGCTCGGCCGGTCCCCCGAGCCCGAGCGTCGTCAGGCGCGCCAGCGGCAGGTCGCGGCCCGCCACGGCGTCGGGCAGGCCGGGAACGGGCGGCGTGGCGGCGTCGCGGGGCACCCGTGCAGGGTACGACCGTTCGCTGGACGCACGCTGGTCGCCCCGCCCTGGCGCACGGGCCGGACAGGCGTCCCGTCGTGGCGCGTCGGCGCCGACCTGGCGGTTCACCGCGCCTCCGAGTGCCGGTGGCGGCCCCCCATGGCGCGATCGATCCCCCCTGGCGCCATCCGGCCAGTAGGGTGGCGCCCCTATGCGCGCGTACCGCCGTCTCTCCGTCCCTGCGATCGCTGCCGTCGCGGCCCTCGCCTTCTCCGGCTGCGGGGGCGACGACGGCGGCAACGAAGCCGACTACGTCAAGACCTACGAGAGCGCCTGCAAGGCCGTCAACGACGAGGTCGCGGCCCTCCAGAAGTCGCTGACGGACGCCGCGAAGACGGCCGGCACGGACCAGACGAAGCTCGTGCCCGCGATGAAGAGCGGCATGACGAAGCTCTTCGACACGTTCGGCACGCAGATCAAGGCGATGTCGGAGGCCGACGCGCCGAAGGAGTTCGAGAAGTTCCAGGACTCGGTCGAGAAGGGCTCCGAGCAGGTCCAGAAGGGCATCACGCAGGTGAAGTCCCAGATCGCGAAGGCGAACACGCCGCAGGAGCTCGGCTCGGTGCTCCAGAACATCCAGTCGCTGGACTTCGGCTCCAGCGAGCCGCTGCCGAAGTCCCTCGGCGAGAAGGCCCCGTCCTGCAAGAGCCTCGGGGGCAGCTCGAGCGCGAGCTGAGCCCCGCCGTCCCGCTCGCGCCTCGCGCGCGGGCGGCCGGAACGCACGAAGGGCGCCCACCGGGCGCCCTTCGTCGTCTTCGGGCGGCGGCCACGCGGGCCGCGGACCCCTACGGGACGCGGATGCCCGAGATCGTGCGCGCGATGACGAGCTGCTGGATCTCGGAGGTGCCCTCGAAGATCGTCATGATCTTCGAGTCGCGGTGGAACCGCTCGACCGGGTACTCGCGGGTGTAGCCGTTGCCGCCGAGGATCTGGATCGCCTCCTCGGTGATCTTCACGCCGGCCTCCGAGGCCTTGTACTTCGCCATCGAGCCCTCGGCGTGCTTGAACTCCGCGGGCGTGCCGCGCAGCGTGCCGGCGCCCATCCAGGAGGCCCGCCAGACGAGCAGGCGCGACGCGTCCAGCTCGGTCTTCATGTTCGCGAGCTTGAAGGCGATCGCCTGGTTCTCGATGATCTTGCGGCCGAACTGCTCGCGCTCCTTCGCGTAGTCCAGCGCGTACTCGTAGGCCGCGCGGGCGACGCCGAGCGCCATCGCGCCGACGGCCGGGCGCGAGGCCTCGAACGTCGCCATGGAGGCGTTGCCCTTCGAGCGCTTGCCCTCGCGCGCCTTCGCGAGGCGGGCGTCGAGCTTCTCCTTGCCGCCGAGCAGGTAGCGCCCCGGGACGCGCGCGTCGTCGAGGTTCACGTCGGCGGTGTGCGAGGCGCGGATGCCGTGCTTCTTCACCTTGGCGCCCTGCGAGATGCCCTTGATCTCGCTCTTCGGCACGACGAAGGCCGCGTGGCCGCGGGAGCCGAGCGAC
>JALRCL010000403.1 GCA_023268575.1 Patulibacter sp. | reverse complement strand
GCCGAGGACGAGGAGCCCGGCGGTCGCGGGTTCTGGTCGTTCACGCGCTACGAGGACGTGAAGTGGGCCGCCGGCGACCCGCAGCGGTTCTCCAGCGCCGGCGGGACCCAGATCCAGGACCGGCGCGCCGAGGGCTCGGGCACGCCGTCGATGCACAACATGGACGCGCCGCGGCACAAGGAGCTGCGCCGGATCGTCGTGGACCGCTTCACCCGCAAGGGGGTCGAGGCCCACACGCTGCGCCGCGCCCACGACGTCGTCGACCGGCTGCTGGACCGCGCGCTGGAGCACGGCGAGGGCGACCTCGTCGGGCTCGTCTCCGAGCAGCTGCCGCTGCAGGTCTTCGGCACGTGGCTCGGCGTCCCGGCCGAGGACCTGCACCACGTCGTGCGGTGGGTGAACGTCCTCGGCGGCCAGGAGGACCCGGAGTACGTGGCCGACGCCGACGAGGTCGAGCGCTCGCGGCAGGAGCTCTTCGCGTACTTCAGCGCGCTGACCGAGGAGCGCCGCGCGCGGCCGCAGGACGACCTCGTCTCCGCCCTCGTCCACGCCCGGCCGGGCGGCGAGGCGCTGCGGATCGACGAGCTGCTGCCGTACTACGTGCTGCTCATGTTCGCGGGCAACGACACGACCCGGAACCTCGTCAGCTGGGGCGCGATCGACCTGCACGAGCACCCGCACGAGCGCGCCGCCCTGGACGGCGCGAGCGACGGCGAGCTCGGGCTGCTCATCGAGGAGATGCTGCGGCTCGCCTCGCCGATCTACTGCATGCGTCGCACCGCGACCGAGGACGTGGAGCGCCACGGCCGGACGATCCGCGCCGGCGAGAAGGTCGTCCTCTGGTTCGCCGCCGCCAACCGCGATCCCCGCGTCTTCGACGATCCCGAGGGCTTCCACGGGCGCCGCACGCCGAACAAGCACCTCGCGTTCGGCTGGGGCAGCCACTTCTGCCTCGGCTCGCACCTCGCGCGGATGGAGACCGAGGTCCTGCTGCGACGGATCGCCGCGCGCGGGATCCGGATCGAGGTCACCGGCGAGCCGGACCGCCTGCGCTCGAACTTCGTGCGGGGGATCAAGCGCCTCCCCGTCCGGTTCCACGCATGAGCGCGCCGGAGACGCTGTCGGGACCGGCCGTCGGGACGCCGGACCTGCCCGGCGACGTCACGACGCTGCCGGTCGGCGGCGACTGGGTCGCGCTGCCCTCCGCCGGCGCGATCGTCGTCGAGGACCCGAGCCTCGAGCGGCCGATCGGCAGCGTCCCCGCGGTCACGGCCGAGGGCGTGGACCGGGCGGTGCGCGCCGCGCACGCGGCGGCTCCGGGGTGGGCGGCGTGGCCGTCCGAGGCCCGGGCCGGGGTGCTCGAGCGGATCGCCGACGGGCTGGACGCCGAGGCCGAGGCGCTCGCCGTGCTCGTGGCCCGGGAGGTCGGGACCCCGGTCGCGATCGCCGCCGCCGTCCAGGTCGCGCTGCCGGTCGCGGTGCTCCGGCGCGCCGCCGGCGAGGCACGCGCGCTCGTCCGGGACGAGCCGGCGGGCGCAGCGCGGGTCTCCTACGAGCCGGCCGGGGTCGTCGCGGCGATCACGCCCTGGAACTTCCCGCTGCACCAGATCGCCGCGAAGGTCGGCTTCGCCCTGGCGGCCGGGTGCGTCGTCGTGCTGAAGCCGAGCGAGGTCGCGCCGTTCAACGCGCTGGCGCTCGCCGGGATCGCCGCCCGGGCCGGCCTGCCGCCCGGCGTCCTGAACGTCGTCACCGGCACGGGGCCGGAGGCCGGCGAGGCGCTCGTCGGGCACCCACTCGTCGACGTCGTGTCGCTCACCGGCTCGGTCGGCGCGGGCCGGCGCGTGGGGGCGATCGCCGGTGACGGGCTCAAGCGCGTCGCGCTCGAGCTCGGCGGCAAGTC
>JALRCL010000358.1 GCA_023268575.1 Patulibacter sp. | reverse complement strand
GAGGCGGTCTCGGCCAACGCGGTCGACGTCGTCGGCTGGGCGCACAACGAGACCTCGACGGGCGTCGCGGTGCCCGTGACCCGGCCGGCCGGCGCCGGGGACGCGCTGGTGATGATCGACGCGACCTCGGCCGCCGGCGGCCTGCCGGTCGACGTGGCCCAGAGCGACGTCTACTACTTCGCGCCGCAGAAGTGCTTCGCGTCCGACGGCGGCATCTGGTTCGGCCTCTTCAGCCCGGCCGCGATCGAGCGGATCGAGCGGATCGCCGCGAGCGATCGGTGGGTGCCGGCGTTCTTCGACCTGAAGACGGTGCTGGACAACTCCCGCAAGGAGCAGACCTACAACACGCCGGCGCTCGCGACCCTGCTGCTCATGGCCGAGCAGCTGGACTGGTTCAACGGCAACGGCGGCCTGGAGTGGGCCGCCGGCCGCAGCGCGGCCTCCTCGACGCACCTCTACTCGTGGGCCGAGGCGTCGAGCTTCGCGACCCCGTACGTCGCCGATCCGTCGCACCGCTCGGCCGTCGTGGCGACGATCGACTTCGACGAGTCGATCGACGCGAACGCCGTCGCCAAGACGCTGCGCGCCAACGGCATCGTCGACACGGAGCCCTACCGCAAGCTCGGGCGCAACCAGCTGCGGGTCGCGTGCTTCCCGGCGATCGACCCCGCCGACGTCCAGCGGCTGACCGGCGCCATCGACTTCGTCGTCGAGCGCCTCGCTGCCTGATCCCGCCTCGGAGAACGAAGAGATGAGCCCCACCCCGAAGGTCCTCGTCAAGGAGAAGGTCGGCCCGTCCGGCATCGAGGCGCTGCGCGACGCCGGGTTCGAGGTCGACCTCGGCCTGGACTGGGACGACGAGACGTTCCTGGCGAAGCTCCCCGAGTACGACGGCGTCCTGATCCGCTCGGCCACGCGCTTCACGCCCGAGCTCATCGAGCGGGCGACGAACCTCAAGGTCATCGGCCGCGCCGGCGTCGGGGTCGACAACGTCGACATCCCCGCGGCGACGAAGCGCGGCGTCATCGTCGTCAACGCCCCGCAGTCCAACGTCGTCACTGCGGCGGAGCACACCGTCGCGCTCATGATGGCGCTGGCCCGCAACATCCCGCAGGCCAACGAGGGCATGCACGCCGGCCGCTGGGAGCGCTCGAAGCTCTCGGGCGTCGAGCTCTACGGCAAGACGCTCGGGGTCATCGGCTTCGGCCGGATCGGCCAGCTCGTCGCCGAGCGCGCCAAGGGCCTGGCGATGAACGTCATCGCGTACGACCCGTACGTCTCGGCCGAGCGCTACAAGGAGCTCGGCGTCGAGAAGGCCGAGGACTCCGACGCGATCTACGCCGTCGCGGACTTCATCACGATCCACCTGCCGAAGACGCCGGAGACCGCCGGCTGGCTGAACGCCGACGCGTTCGCGAAGTGCCGGGACGGCGTGCGGATCCTCAACGTCGCTCGCGGCGGCCTCGTCGACGAGGCCGACCTGCAGGCGGCGCTCGACAGCGGCAAGGTCGCGGGCGCCGCGCTCGACGTCTTCCCGTCCGAGCCGGTCACCGAGCATCCGCTCCAGGGCTACGCGAACGTCATCCTCACGCCGCACCTCGGCGCCTCGACGGCGGAGGCCAACGACCGCGCCGGCTTCCAGGCCGCTGAGCAGATCGTCGCGGCGCTGAGCGGCGGCACCGTCACGACGGCCGTGAACGCGCCGGCGGTCGGAAAGGAGGACCTCGAGGTCCTCGCCCCGTTCGTCCCGCTCGCCTCGCGGCTGGGCCGGATCGCGGTCGAGCTCGCCGGCGGCTCGTCGGTCGAGCGGATCGAGGTCGAGGCGCTCGGCACGATCGGCGAGCGCGACGCGCGCCCGCTGACGCTCGCCGTCCTGCGCGGCGTGCTCGAGGGCCGCACGGAGGAGGCGGTCAACGACGTCAACGCGCCTGGGATCGCGAAGGAGCGCGGGATCGAGATCGAGGAGACCACGCGCAGCCAGGCGCGCGACTTCACCGACCTCGTCCGGGTGACGGTCGTCTCCGGCGACGAGCGCCACCGGGTCGTCGGCACCGTCCTCGGCCGCCAGGCGCGCCCGCACCTGCTCGAGGCCTGGGGCCAGCGCTTCAACCTCCAGCTCGAGGGCAACCTCCTGCTGCTGCGCTACGTCGACCAGCCGGGGATGCTCGGCCGGATCGGGCAGGTGCTCGGCGAGCTCGGCGTGAACATCGAGCAGGCCGCGGTCGGCTACCACCAGGACGCTGAGGGCGCGCGCGGGGAGCACGCCGTGACGCTCATCTCCACCGACCAGCCGGTCTCGCACGAGACGCTCGAGAAGATCCTCGCGCAGGACGACTTCGCCGACGGGCGCACCGTCTCGCTCTAGTCCGCTCCGCGGTCGGCGGCGCCGCGCGCCGTCGACCGTCCAGCGGTCGCCAGCGGCCCGTTCCGGGCCAACCCGCCGTCCGGGGGGTACGCCTCGAACACCTGCTCAGCAGGGGGCGTTCGCGCTGCGACCGGGGGGGTTCCGGTGTCGACCCTTGTGGGACGATGCGCGCGATGTCAGCCTCAGTCGGTCGTGGGCTCCTGCAGGCGTCCGGAGGTCGGTCGCCAGGCGTTGGCCGCCGGCGCGGCGCTTGCGGCGCGGCGCTCGCGGCCGTCCTCGTGCTCCTCGGAACCATCGTGCCGGCGAGCGCGATCGCCGCCGCCCCGCCCGTGGGGCTCGAGAAGCGCCAACCAGCGTCGGTCCTCTTCGGGCAGGAGGCGCCCGTCTCGCTGACCGCGACGCTGCCGGCCGGCGCGCCGGCGCCGGGCGGCTACAACCTGAGCCTGCGAGACGTGCTGCCGCGGGGGATCAGCTACGTGGCCGCACCCGGCGAGCCCGCCCCGAGCCAGTACCCGCAGCCGGACGGCACCACCGTCCTGATCTGGCAGAACCTCGCCGACCTCACGCCGGGGTCGTCCTTCACGCTCAGCTACCGCGTGGCGCACCGCCCCGCGACGCCGGGCGACTGCGCCGCGGGCCCGTTGGACCCCGCGCCGCTGGGATGCGACGTCGGGGCGTCGTTCACGAACACGGCCGACGCGTACCTCGACAGTCGCCCCCGCTGCGTGCCCCAGTTCGACGGCGAGGGCGAGTACTCCCCGCGGACCAGCGGCGGCTGCGCCGGCGACGCGGCCGAGCAGGGCCACGCAGCCGACAGCGCCACCACCACGATCACCGCGCTCGAGGTCGACAAGGAGGAGCCGAGCCCCGAGGGCGAGCTCCTGCGCGGACTCCACGACCACCAGACCGTCTACACGCTGCGCGTGCGCAACAACGGCGTGCGGCCGACGACCGGCACGGTGGTCGAGGACTACCTGCCGGCGAACCTCGAGTTCCTCGGCTGCCCCGCCGACGGCTCCCCCTGGGTCGACAACACCACCGGGGGCGCCCACCTGAGCGGCACGGAGGAGTACGCCGGCTCCGGGCCGATCAACCCCGGCAACGCGCCGGCGGCCCCCGGCTGCACCCCGCCGGATCGCGTCGAGACGGTCGTGCTCGCCGCCGGCAACCCGCAGGGGCGCCCGGCCGGCGTCTACACGCGCGTCGTCTGGTCGAACCTCGGCGACCTGGCGGCCGGTGCCGAGCGGGAGCTCCGGTACGTCGCGGCGATCCCGCTGCGCGAGAACGAGGCGTTCGCACCCGGGCAAGAGCCTGCGGCGACGTCCGGCCTGCAGGCGGCCAACCTCGACAACAACACCGGTCCGCGGACCGACGAGCGGCAGGGCGAGCAGCTCGTCGTGAACTGGGCCCGCGCGACGGGCGACTACCAGCGCGGCGGTCCGGTCCCCGGGCCGGTGGCCGTGAGCGCCGACGACGAGCTGCAGCGCACCGCCGAGGATCTGCGGATCGTGAAGTCGGTGGACCGCGCCGGCATCGCGGTCGGGGACATCTCGACCTGGACCCTGGCGATCGCGACCGGCGAGTACTTCGACGCGACCCGCGACGTCCGCGTCGAGGACACGCTGACCGGCGAGGCCCCCAACGCGCTCTGCCCGATCGGCGAGGCCGTCGGTGGCGGCGGGACGCTGGATCCGGCCTGCGCGCCCGGCGGCGGCGCGAGCGGGCCCGAGTACCGCCCGTCCGGCGGCGGCACGATCGACGCGCCGTTCGCCGGTGGGACGCAGCAGCGTCCCGACGGCACCTGGTCGCTCGTCTGGGACCGCACGACGGTCCCGGCGCTCGCCGACCTCGGGCGCTCGAGCAGCGGAGAGATCTCCTTCCGGACCAGGACGCTCGGGCAGTACTACGGCGGCGGCAACGTCCGCACCGGCGACTCCTGGGCCAACGACGTAGCGATCGCGGGCGACGTCGGCGAGGACGCCGGCGGCGAAGGCGACGACGGCGCGCCGGTCCGCATCCGCGACGTCTCCTCCGCCGGGCAGCGCGGGCCGCAGGCCCAGATCGCCAAGGCGATCTCCGCGCCGACCGGCGGCACCGCCGCGGGCTGCGAGACCGCGACCGGTTGGAGCGCCGCGAACGCGACGTTCGGACCGGGCGACGTCGTCTGCTGGAGGATCACCGCGACGTTCCCCGACGGGGTGTACGGCGGTGCGCCCGAGGTGACCGACTTCCTGCCGCGCGACGTCGTCTACGAGCCGGTGCCGACGGGGCCTGCCTCGCCCGCCGATCACGCGGCCCCCGGGCCCCGCAACGGCTACTGGTTGGGCGCCGACAACGCCGTCCCGGTCGCGCCTGACGGCTTCGACGCCACGGCGGCGGCCGACGGACGGCTCGTGTGGACGCTCGGCGACGGCGACGACACGCAGCCCCCGGCCGGCGGCGGCTCGCGGACGTTCCAGGCCGTGATCGCCACCCGGATCCCGCGCCAGCCCGCCGCCCGCCTGCCGGAGGACCTGGTCCAGAACCTCGCGAAGCTCCGGACGAGCAACAGCCACAGCACGACCTTCCCGCGCCGGGGCGACGCCGACTTCGCGTGGGCGAGCCCCGAGGTGGGGCTGACGAAGGACATCACCGACGTGCGCCGTGGCGGCGCGAGCATCGGTGCGACCGCGCGCGTCCAGCCCGGCGACGAGATCGCCTACCGCGTCCGGGTGTCCAACAGCGGCAACCGCGATGCGCTCGACGCCGAGGTCTGGGACCTGCTGCCGGCGACGATCGGCGGCGTCCCGGTGACGTGCGCCAACCTCGGCACGCTCCTCAGTGACGCCGCTCCGGCGCCGACGGCGCCGTGCGCTCTCGTCGGCGGACGCGTGCGCCTGGCGTGGAGCGGACTGGACGTCGCGGCGGGCACCGATCGCGACCTGACGTACGTCCTGACCGTCCCGGCGGGGGCGACGGTCGACACGGCCTTCACCAACGATGCGGGCGTCGTGGCGTTCGAGTCCGAGGACTCCGAGGGCGGCCGGACGACGTACGTCCCGGCCGAGAACGTCGACCCCGGCGCTCCGACGCCGAACGCGCCGCCGGCCGACGACGACGCGACGGCCAGGACCCGCGCGGCGGGGCTCGTGAAGCAGCGCGTCGGAACCGGGGTGACCGAGAGCGGCAACAGCGCGACCCAGGCCACGATCGGTGAGCGGATCGACTACCGGGTGACGGCCACGATCCCGCGCGGGTCGACCGTCACCAGCGGGGCGCTGCGCGACACGATCGACCCGCGCATGGACCTCGTGACGAGCGGCAGCCACGCCCCAGCCGCGACGCTCGACGGCAACGCGCTGCCGACCGGGGGCGCGTCGCTGTTCACCGACGCCGTCGCCCACGTCGTCGGCGTCGACCTCCCGGCGAGCTACACCGCGCCCGCGGGCGCGGACGCGCAGATCGTCCTGACCTTCAGCACGATCGTCCGCAACGTCCGACGCACCGGGACGGGCGTGACCGAGCGGGGGACCTCGCTGCCCAACCGCGCGCACCTGACGACGACGGAGGGCGGCGACCAGACTGCCGACGCGCCGGCGACGACGGTCGTCGAGCCGAGCCTGGCGGTCACGAAGGCGTCCGACGCGGCGGCGGGCACGCGCCTGCGGCCCGGCGACACCGTGAGCTACACGGTCCACGTCGATCACGCGAGCGGTACGAACGTCTCGACCGCGCACGACGTGATCGCCGTCGACACGCTCCCGATCGGGATCACGCCGCTCGGGACCGGGGGCGTCCCGCTCACCGGCGACGGCACGGTCCCGGACGCCGGAAGCGCAGCGACCGGGACCTGGGACGCGACCGCGCGCACGATCACCTGGACGCTCGGGACGCAGGCGCCCGGCGCGGTGCCGGGCGCCGGACGCACGACGCTCGCCTACCGCGCGAGGATCGACGATCCCGCGACCGGCGGGGCGGCGCTGACCAACGCCGTGGCCGTCACGCAGGCGAGCCTCGATCCCGCGACGAACCCCGAGGCGCGCACGAGCGTCAACAGCCCGGCGGGACCGACCCCTCGCTACCGCGCCGCCGACGACGAGACGATCCGTCTCGGCGGTGCCACGATCGAGAAGTCGATCGCGCCCGCGACGCGGACGGTCGGCGAGGTCGCCGACGTCCAGCTCGTGGTGCGGCTCCCCGCCGACCTCCGGCTGCACGACGTGGCCGTCGACGATCTGCTGCCGGCGGGGATGAGCTTCGTCGGCGCCGGTCCCGGCACGGTCACGTGCACCGTCGTCGGCGGCGGCGTCTGCGCCGGTGGCGAGGAGGTCACCGCCACCCCGTTGACGAGCGCGCCCGGCGGGACGCCGGGCAGCACCCGCATCGGTTGGTGGCTGGGCGAGCTCCAGTCGGCCGGTGCCGAGCGCGTCGTGACGATCCCCTACCGGGTGCGCGTGGCCGACGTGACGGCCGCCGCGCCGAACGCGACGCTGACGAACGTCGCGGCGGTCCACTTCAACACCCAGGCGCGGGTGCTGACGCCGCCTACGGCGGTCGGCCAGTTGCCTGCGACCTGGGACGACAGCGACGACGACGATGCCTCGCTCGGGGTCCGCGAGCCGCGCCTGACGGTCGACAAGCAGGTCACCGGGCAGGTCGGCGACAGCGACGCCCTCGCGGTGCAGCCCGGGGACGGGCCGCTGGTCTTCATCGTCACGGCGACGAACGCGCGGACGGTCGCGTCCGGCGGCGCCGCTGCCCACGACGCGACGATCGTCGACGCGCTGCCGGCCGGTCTGGTGCCGGTCGACGCGGCGGGTGCGGACGTCGCCGACGGCGGCACGGTGCCCGGTGCGGGCGCCGTGCCCGGCGGCGGCATCTACGACGCGACGGCGCGGACGATCACCTGGAAGGTCGCCGGGCCGCTGCTCCCGGAGGCGTCGGTCCAGCGCTCCTACCGCGCCCGGATCCCCGCGTCCGCGCAGCTCTCCGACGGGCAGACGCTCGTCAACTCGGTCGACGTGCCCTCCTACTGGGGCGTCCCCGAGGTCGACCGCGAGACCGGCGTCGCCTACCGGGAGTACGACGACGTGGCACCGGACCCGGTGACGCTCACCGTCCACACGCCGCAGCTGGAGACGACGAAGCAGGCCGTCTCCGCCGGTCCCGCGGAGGTCAACCAGCCGTTCACGTGGCGCGTGACGGTGCGCAACGCCAGCACCGTTGCGCCCGCGCTGGGCGTCGACGTCGAGGACCTCCTCCCGCGCGACTGGAGCTACGTCGCCGACTCGGCACAGGTCACGGGGACCGGCACCCTCGCGACCGGCGCGCCCGCGATCGAGCCGGCCGTCGTCGACGGCGGCGTCGGGGGACGCAGCTCGCTGCGGTGGGGCGACGTCGCCGATCTCGGCCCGGGGCAGACCGTGGTGGTGACGTTCGCCGCACGTCCCTCGGACGCGGCGGTCGCGCACGCCAACCCGCATCGCACCGAGGTCGTGGCCGGGGCCGACGACGCCG
>JALRCL010000270.1 GCA_023268575.1 Patulibacter sp. | reverse complement strand
CGGCGGCGAGCGCGAGGGCGGTGGGTAGGCTGCCGCCATGGCCTCCCCGGCGATCGAGGTCGCCGTCGGCGATCGCACCGTGCGGATCAGCAACCCCGACCGGGTGTACTTCCCCGAGACGGGCCACACGAAGCGCGACCTCGTCGACTACTACCTCGCCGTCTCCGACGGGATCGTCCGTGCCCTGCGGGACCGGCCGTGCATGCTGCACCGCTTCCCGAAGGGCGTGGCGGAGAAGAAGGTCCACCAGAAGCGCGTGCCCGCCGGCGCCCCGGAGTGGCTGGAGACGGTCCGCGTCCACTTCCCGCGCTACGACCGGACCGCGGACGAGCTCTGCGTCACCGAGCCCGCGAGCGTCGTCTGGGCCGTCCAGATGTCGACGGTCGAGTTCCATCCGTGGAACTCCCGCCGCGCCGACACCGAGCGCCCCGACGAGTGGCGGATCGACCTCGATCCGATGCCGGAGTGCTCCTTCGACCGGGTCCGCCGCGTGGCCGGCGTCGTCCAGGAGCTCCTCGACGAGCTGGGCGCCGTCGGCTGGCCGAAGACCTCCGGCGGCTCGGGCATCCACGTCTACGTCCGGATCCGGCCCGACCACGGATTCGGCGACCTGCGGCGCGCGGCTTTGGCGTTCGCCCGTGAGGTCGAGCGCCGCGCGCCGGACGACGTCACGACCGCCTGGTGGCGCAAGGACCGGGATCCGGCGAAGGTCTTCGTCGACTACAACCAGAACGCCCGCGACCACACGATCGCCAGCGCCTACTCCGTGCGCGGCGTGCCGACGGCGACCGTGTCGACGCCGATCGCCTGGGACGAGGTCCCCGACGTCGACCCGCGGGAGCTCACGATCGCGACCGTCCCGGCGCGATTCGCGCGCCTCGGCGACCTGCACGCGGGCATCGACGACGCGCCGTTCGCGATCGAGCCGCTGCTCGAGTGGGCCGAGCGGGACGAGCGCGAGGGCGCTGCGGCGCCGCCGGACGACGAGGACTGAACGGTCGTCGCGCCCACGAGCACGCGCCCGGCGATGCCGGGCGCGTGGGGGGCGGGGAGCGGCGGGTCGGGGGATCGATCTGCGGGCCGCGCCGACGGGTCGGCGCGACGCCCGATCACGGGGTGGCGTTGATCTGGTCCTTCGCGTCCTCGAGGGCCTTCTTCGCCTCGTCCGGGACGTCGTAGGAGTCGTCGAGCTCGTCGACGGCCTCCGACGCCGCGTCGACGGCCTTGTTCGAGAGCTCCTTGCTCTTGTCCTGGAGCTCCTGCGAGACGTCCTCGGCGGAGCGCTTGCCCGACCGGACGTCGTCCGCGGCCTGTTGGGCGTCCTTGCGCAGCTGCTCGCCCTGCTGTTGGAGCTCGGTGCCCTGCTGCTGGAGCTTCTCGCCGGCCTCCTGGGCATCGTTGCCGCCGCAGGCGGCGATCGCGAGGGTGACGGCGGCGGCGAGCCCGAAGCTCGCCAGGCGGGTGATGTGCGCGTTGTTCATGGACCGCATCCTGTCCGGGGGCCGGCGCGGCGTCTGCGACGCCGTTCGCGGCCCGCGCGTGACCTTCGTCGCAGTCGCACCGACGCCGCCCCGAGCCCGCTGCGGTGACCCGCCGGTGAACGGGACCGGCCCCGGGCCTCGCACCCGGGGCCGGTCCGCTATCCCTGCACCGTGCGCGACGAGCTACGACGACGCCTGGGGACGACCGACGCGGTCGTCGTCGGGCTCGGGGCGATGCTCGGCGCCGGGATCTTCGCCGGCCTCGCGCCGGCGGCGGCCGCCGCGGGCTCGGCGCTGCTCGTGGCGCTCGCCGTCGCCGCGGTGGTCGCGGTCTGCAACGCGCTCTCGACCGCCCGGCTCGCGGCGCGCCACCCACGGTCCGGGGGGACGTACGTCTACGGCCGCGAGCGGCTCGGACCGCTCTGGGGCCTCGCCGCAGGGTGGGCGTTCGTCGTCGGCAAGACCGCCTCGTGCGCCGCGATGGGGATCACCGTCGGGCACTACCTGTGGCCGGCGCACCCGCACCTCGGCGGCGTGCTGGCGGTCCTGGCGCTCACCGGCCTGAGCCTCGCCGGCGTCGAGCGCTCGGCGCGGCTCTCGCGCTGGCTCGTGGCGGTCGTCCTCGTCGTGCTCGCCGCGGTCGTCCTGGCGGCCTGGCTCGGGTCGGGCGAGCGGCGGGCACCGGCGATCGGTGCGGACCTCGACGCGGGCGGGACGCTGGAGGCGGCCGGACTCCTGTTCTTCGCCTTCGCCGGCTACGCGCGGATCGCGACCCTCGGCGAGGAGGTGCGCGATCCGGAGCGCACGATCGTGCGCGCGGTGCCGATCGCGCTCGGCATCGTGCTCGTGATCTACCTGCTCGTGGCGACGTCGGCCCTCGCGGTGCTGGGCCCGACCGGGCTCGCGGCGAGCCCGGCGCCGCTCGTCTCGGTCGTCGAGGCGGCCGGCGCCCCCGCGCTGGAGCCGGTCGTCCGGGTCGGGGCGGCCGCCGGCGCGCTCGGCGCGCTGCTGGCGCTCCTGCTCGGCGTCTCGCGCACGACGCTGGCGATGGCCCGCGACGGCCACCTGCCGCGCGCCCTGGCGACCGTCCACGGCGCGACGGGCGTCCCGCGGCACGCCGAGCTCGCGATCGCGGCGATCGTCGTGCTGCTCGTGGCGACCGTCGACCTGCGCGGGGCGATCGGGTTCTCGTCGTTCGGCGTGCTGGCGTACTACGCGATCGCGAACGCCAGCGCGTGGCGCCTGCGCCCCGACGAGGGTCGGCTGCCGCGCGCGATCCCGGCCGTCGGCCTGGCCGGATGCGTCGTGCTCGCGCTCGCGCTCCCGACGGGCGCCGTCCTCGCGGGCGCGGGCGTCATCGCCGTCGGGCTGCTCGTGCTCGGCCCGGCCGCCCGCCGGCGGGCCTAGCCGGACCCGAGGGCCTTGCGCAGGACGAGCAGCTCGAGGTCGGGGCGCCGCGGGCGTCCGTAGCGCTCGTCGCCGTAGGGGAACGGGCGCCGCTCCCCGGTCGGGGCGTATCCGCGGCGGGCGTACCAGGCCAGCAGCTCGGTGCGCTGGACGAGGACGGTCATCTCCGCCGCCGGCAGGCCCCACGAGGCGAGCTGTCGCTCGGCCGCCGCCAGCAGGCGACGCCCCGTGCCACGTCCCTGCCGCCCTGGCAGGACGGCGACCATCCCGACGTACCCGACGCCGGACCGCCGCTCGACGTGGCAGCAGCCGACGAGCGCGCCGTGCTCTTCGAGCAGGAGGACCGCGCTGCCGGGGGCCGCGAGCAGCTCGCGCACGAGCGCCTCGTCGGTCCGCTGGCCGTCGAGGAGGTCGGCCTCGGTCGTCCAGCCCGCGCGGCTCGCGTCCCCGCGGTACGCCGCGTCGACGAGCGCCCGGACCGCCGGCACGTCCGCGTCGGTGGCGGGCCGGACGCTCACCGCGGCGCGTCGGCGATCCGGGGCAGCGGCAGGCGGTCGCCGACGCCGCCGTCCGCGCCGCGCAGGCCCGGGCCGGCGAGGCCCTCGCGGAGGATCCAGCGCCCCGTCTCCAGGGTCGCCTCGATCTCGGCGGTCGTGGGACGCAGCCCGGGGATCTGGTGACGCAACGCGATCACGCCGTTCCACGCGCCCCAGAGGAACCGCGTGAGCTCCACGGCGTCGACCGGCCGGGCCTCGCCCGACGCCACGGCGGCGTCGACCTGCGTCGCGAACGCCTGCAGCAGGGCCTCGACGCGCTCGGCGACGTTGCGCACGAGCGTCTCGTCGGTGCCGTCGACGGCCCGGATCCCCGTCGCGAGGAGGTCGAAGAGCCCCGGGTGCTCGAGGTGGAAGCGCAGGTAGGCGTCCCCGCCGGCCAGGACCTGCTGGAGCGGGGAGAAGGCCGGGTCGACCGTGCGCGCCATGTACGCCTCGAAGAGCTCCAGGGAGCGGTCCACGAGCGCGAGCAGGATGTCGTGCTTGCCGCCGAAGTGCAGGTAGAGCGTGCCGACCGAGAGGTCCGCCGCCGCCGCGACCGCCTCCACGCGGGCGCCGTGGAAGCCGTCGCGCGTGAACACCGCCTCGGCGGCGTCGAGGATCTGGAGCCGGGTCCGCGCCCGCCGCCGCTCGTTGCGGGCGTTGCGGGGCGGCTCGGCGGCGTCGGTCGTCGTGGCCACGGATCCCGATCGTAGAGGAGGCGAGGTGGAGCGCCCTCCAGATTGAAGACCGTTCATTCAATGAATCACGTTGCATTATTCTCACGGCCCTGGCAGGATGGCTCCATGAGCGAGGAGCGCGCCGGGAGCGTCGAGCAGGTCGACGTGGTGATCGTCGGGAGCCGCTGCGCCGGGAGCGCGGCCGCGATCGCCCTCGCTCGCCGAGGCGTGTCCGTCGTCGCCCTCGACGGGGCGAGCTTCCCGTCCGACACGCTCTCGACGCACCTCTTCTGGCCGAGCACGTTCGCCGAGGTCGAGCGCCTCGGCGCGCTCGAGCGCGTGCGCCGGCTCGGCGCCCCGGAGCACACGATCGCCGGGCTGATCGGCGACGACGCCCGGGTGCTCGGGCCGTACGCCCCGGTGAGCGGGATCGCCTACGGCTCGAGCGTCCGGCGGCCGGGGCTCGACCTCGCCCTCGTGGAGACCGCCCGCGAGGCCGGGGCCGAGGTCCGCGAGCGGACGCGCGTCACCGAGCTCGTCTGGCGCGGCGGCCGGGTCGCCGGCGTGCGATGGCGCGACCGCGACGGCGCGACGGGCGAGATCCACGCGCGGCTCGTCGTCGGTGCCGACGGCCGACACTCGGCGGTGGCGGGGATGGTGGGCGCGACGACGCACCACGAGTGGGAGAACCGGCGCCTCATGGCGTTCGCGTACTACGCCGATCCCCACGAGGACCGCCGCCACCAGGCCCTGCAGTGGCGCGCGGGGCGGGAGCTCGCCACGATCTTCCCCTGCGACGGCGGCCAGTCGCTGATCCTCCTCATGTCGCCGACGACGCGGGCCGACGAGTTCCGTGCCGATCCGACGGGGACGTTCGAGGCGACCGTCGCGGGCTACCCCGAGCTCGCCGCGCGCCTGGAGGGCTGCACGCGGGAGTCGAAGGTGCGGATGTCGTTCAAGCACCCGTCGTACTTCCGCCACAGCCACGGCCCCGGCTGGGCGCTCGCCGGCGACGCCGGGCACTTCAAGGACCCGGTCACCGCGCAAGGCATCCGCGACGCCCTGCGCTTCGGCCGCCTGCTGGGCGAAGCCGTCGCGCCGGTGATCGACGCGGGCCCCGCGGCCCTGGACGCCGCGCTGCGGGCGTGGGAGGACGACCGCGACGCCCAGTGCCTGGCGATGTACCAGTGGGCCAACGGCCTCGGGCTCGACGACGACCTGTCCCCGATCGAGCTGGCGGCCTACCGGTGGCTCGCGGAGCGCGAGCACGGCGCCACGGAGATGCTCGAGGTGTTCTCCCGCGTGCGCACGCCGGGCGCGATCTTCAACGCCCCGAACCTCGTCCGCTGGGTCGCCCGCGCACTGCGCGACGCCGGCGGTGGCGCGCAGCGCCGGACGGTCCTGGGCACCCTCCGGCGCGACGTCGGGCGCGAGGTCGGGCGGCTGCGGGAGCAGGCGGCGTTCGAGCGGCGGCGCGCCGCCGCGCGCCGAGAGCTCGCCGCGCGACCCGCCCCGGCGGACACGCCGCCCGTCGTGGTCGAGCCGACGCCGGCCGTCCTGGCGTCGTGACGGCGGCGGGTCCCCGACCCGCGCGGTGACGGGCCGCGCGTTCGGGTTCCCTACTGTTCCTGTCATGGCCGAGACCTCGCCGACCGCGCCGCCCACGAAGCCGGGGCGTCGCCCGATCCCCGCGCGGGTCGCGTCGGTCGAGCGGCTGACGCCCCGGATGATCCGCGTCGTCCTGGAGGGCGAGGCGCTCGAGGCGTTCCCGGTCGGCGAGCACACCGACCACTACGTGAAGCTCCTGCTGCCGGCGCCCGGCGCCGACTACGGTCCGCTCTTCGACCCGGAGGCGATCCGCGCGGCGTACCCCCGGGACCAGTGGCCGCGGACGCGGGCCTACACGGTCCGGGCGTACGACCCGGTGACGCGCCGGCTGACGCTCGACGTCGTCGTCCACGGCGACCACGGCGTCGCCGGGCCCTGGGCGCTGCGCGTGGCCCCGGGCGATCACGTCCAGCTCCTCGGGCCCGGCGGCGGCTACACCGCGCGCGCCGATGCCGCGTCCCACCTGCTGGTCGGCGACCCGTGCGTCGTTCCCGCGATCGCCGCGACCCTCGAGCGCCTGCCCGCCGAGGCGGTCGCCCGGGTCGTGCTGGCGGTCGAGGACGCGGACGACGAGCTGCCGCTGCCGTCGGCCGCCGACGTCGACGTCCAGTGGCTGCACGTCGGCCCCCAGCCGGACCCCGAGCGCGTCGTGGCGGCCGTCCGCGCCCTCGAGCTGCCGGAGGGGCCGTTCCACGCCTTCGTCCACGGCGAGGCGACCACGGTCCGCGAGGTCCGTCGCCACCTCGTGCACGAGCGCGGCGCCGTGCCGACCGAGCACTCCGTCTCCGGCTACTGGAAGTGGCAGCGCGTGGACGAGGACTGGCGCGCGGAGAAGCGCGAGTGGGTGCGGCTCGTCGAGCAGGACGACGCCGGCTGAGGCCCCGACGGACTCCGCGGCCGGAGGTTGCCGCGAGGGCTCCGGTGGGGTAGGAGGGAGGCCATGGCTGCCCATTCCTCCCTCGAGCCCGCCGACCGCGAGCTGCTCCAGGCCCCGAACATCGCCGTGATCTCCACCCTCCGCGAGGACGGCGGCATCCTCGCCGTCCCGACCTGGGTCGACGTCGAGGGCGAGCACGTCGTCCTGAACTCGGAGCGCTCGCGGGCATGGCCGACGAACCTCCGCGAGCGGGGGACCGTCACCGTCACGGTCGTCGATCGCCAGAACCCCATGAACTACGTCTCGATCGGCGGGAGGCTCGCCGAGGAGACGACGGAGGGCGCCTTCGACCACGGCGACCGCATGGCGCAGAAGTACCTGGGCCGTGACACGTATCCCTGGCACCAGGAGGGCGACGTGCGGGTGATCCTGCGGATCGCCCCCGAGCGGATCACCCGCCGCGACCCCTGAGCGGTGCGCCGGCGTCCACGGCATCCGACCGCGGGGCCGCCCGCGTAGGAGGAGGCGACGACGCCGCTCCTCGTCAGCGCCGCCGCGGTCCTCGCGCTGCTGCTCGCCGCCTGGGCGGCGAGCGTGCGGCGATTCACGGCCGACGCGGCCTCGCGCGGGCCAGGCGATGACCGTGGGCTGTGGGCGTGGAACCCGGTCCCCGAGCTCCTTCGGCGTCGCCGGGCCGCTGGCTCGTGGCCGTCGGGGCCGATCCCGCGGTCTGGTGGACCGCCCTGGGACCGATCGTGATGGCCGTGCGGGTCAGCGGCAAGGGGCTGCCGGAACCCGACATCGCGCAGCCGCGCCCCGGCTGCGCTGACGACGTCCGGCGCACGAGCCGCGTCCTGCCACGCCCGCGGCGCGTGACCGGCCGCGCGCCGTCGCACCGGGAGCGACGCACCTCGGGGACCCACGCCGACGCGCCTCCCGGCAGACTGCCGGCCATGGCGATCACCGACGAGGACCTCGGCCACCTGCGGCGCTGCGTGGAGCTGGCGCAGGAGGCGCTCGAGGCCGGCGACAGCCCGTTCGGCTCGGTCCTCGTGGCGGAGGACGGAACCGTCCTGCAGGAGGACCGCAACCGCGAGCGGACCGGCGATCCCACGCACCACCCGGAGGTCGCGCTCGCCCGATGGGCTGCCCAGCACCTCGATCCCGCGGCCCGGGCGGCAGCGACGGTCTACACCTCCGGCGAGCACTGCCCGATGTGCTCCGGCGCCCACGCGGTCGCGGGCCTCGGCCGGATCGTCTTCGCGGCCGGCACGCCCGACTTCGCCGCGTGGCGCCGGGAGCACGGCGGCAGCGAGCCGCGCTTCGCGCTCCTGCCGATCACGACCGTCGCGCCGGGCGTGCCGGTCGACGGCCCGGCGCCCGAGATCCGGCCCGCCGTCGGCGAACTGTACGCGCGCTACCTCTCGGCCTGACCGGCCCGGCGGGCCGCCCACTCCTCGGCCAGCAGCGCGTAGCTCGCGCCGTCGAGCCAGCGCCCGTCGCGGTGCAACGAGTCCCGGCGGCTGCGGCCCTCCAGCCGCAGCCCGACGCGCTGGAGCAACCGGGCCGACGGCTCGTTGTCGGCGAACAGCTCGGCGTGCACGCGGCGCAGCCCGAGCCCGTCGGGGGAGGGGGAGAGGGCGAGGTCCACGAGCGCCGTCACCGCC
>JALRCL010000199.1 GCA_023268575.1 Patulibacter sp. | reverse complement strand
CGTCGAGAGCAGGATGATGCCGAGCGCGATCAGGGTCGCGTCGATCGACTTCATGCCGATCGCCCAGAGCGCGAGCCAGACGAGGACCGCAAACGTGATCGCGTAGATGAGCCCCATACGACCGGGGAATCTACCGCGATCCCGTCGAAGGCGCCGCGGCGACGACGCGCCCGGGCGAGCCGGGCCGCCGCCGTCAGCGGCCGAGCCCGCGCGCGAGGTCCGCCATGACCGCCGACACGGCGCCGACGGCGTCCTCCTCGCCGGCCGCACGGACGAGCCGGGTGCCGACGATCACCCCGTCCGCTCCGGCGGCCGCGGCCTGCGCGGCGTGCTCGCCCGTCGAGATGCCGAAGCCGAGCCCGACCGGCACCGTCGCGTGGGCCTTCGCGCGCGAGACGACGTCGGAGAACTGGTCGGCGAGCGCCGCGCGCTCGCCGGTCGTACCGGTGACGGAGACGGCGTAGAGGAATCCGCGGGCCTCCCGGGCGACCTCGGCGGCGCGCGCGTCGGAGGTCGTCGGCGCGATCAGGGGGACGAACGCCACGCCGGCCTCGTCGCAGAGCGCGATCGCCTCGGCGGACTCCTCGCCGATTGGGAGGTCCGGGACGATGAGGCCGCTGATGCCCGCGTCGCGCAGGCGCGCGATGAAGGCGCCGAACCCCGGGTGGTGCACGAGGTTCGCGTAGAGCATCAGGACGACCGGGACGTCGGCGGCGAGCGCCTCGCCGATCCGCAGGACGTCGGCGGGCGTCACGCCGGCCTCCAGCGCGGTGGTGTCCGCCGCGTGGATCACGGGCCCGTCGGCCAGCGGGTCGCTGTAGGGCACGCCGAGCTCGACGAGGTCGGCCCCGCCGTCGACGTAGGCCTTCGCGACCTCGCGCGAGATCGACGGCGTCGGGTAGCCGCCCATGAGGTACGGCATGAGCGCCGTCGGGTGCGACGGGTCCTCGGCGCGCCGGGCGAAGGCGGCGGCGATCCGCTCCGCGCCCACGCCGCCGCGGACCGGCGCGTCGGCGCCGGCCGTCTCCTGACTGCTCATCGGACCTCCGCCCCGTTGCTCGTGCTGGACCCCGTCCCCGCGTCCCCGGCGTGGGGGCCGCCGCGCGGGTGGCGCGGGGTCACGGCCAGGGCGTCCTCGCCCTCGAGCTCCTCGAGGGAGGCGAGCGCGTGGACGAGGTCCTTGTCGCCGCGACCGGAGAGGCAGACGACCTCGATCTCGACGTCCGGGGCCGGCTCGTGGAGCACGTGGTGCAGCGCGTGGCTGGACTCGAGCGCGGGGATGATGCCCTCCAGGCGCGCGACCTCGCGGAACGCGCGCAGCGCGTCGTCGTCCTGCGCCGCGACGTACGTCGCGCGGCCGCTGTCGCGCAGCCAGGCGTGCTGCGGCCCGACGCCCGGGTAGTCCAGGCCGGCGGAGATCGAGTGGGCCTCGAGGATCTGGCCCTGCTCGTCCTGCAGCACCGGCGAGAGGGCGCCGTGGAGGATCCCGCCCGGCAGGCCGCTGGTCAGGACGGCGCCGTGGGCGCCGCTCTCGAGGCCGTGGCCGCCCGCCTCCACGCCGAGGAGCGCGACGGGGTCGTCGAGGAACCCGGCGAAGATGCCGATCGCGTTGCTGCCGCCGCCGACGCAGGCCACGACGCGGTCGGGCAGACGCCCGGCCGCCTGCAGCACCTGGGCGCGCGCCTCGTCGCCGATGACGCGCTGCAGGTCGCGCACGAGCGCCGGGTAGGGCGCCGGTCCCCCGGCGGTGCCGAGGACGTAGTGCGTGTCGGCGACCTCGGCGACCCAGGCGCGGATCGCCTCGGAGGTCGCCTCCTTCAGCGTCCGGCGCCCCGACTCGACCGGCGCGACCGTCGCGCCGAGCAGGCGCATCCGCTGGACGTTCGGGTGCTGCCGGCGCATGTCCTCGCTGCCCATGTACACGGTGCAGTCGAGGTTCAGCAGGGCCGCGGCGGTCGCGGTCGCCACGCCGTGCTGGCCGGCGCCGGTCTCCGCGATGATCCGCTTCTTGCCCATGCGCCGGGCGAGCAGGATCTGGCCCATGCAGTTGTTGATCTTGTGCGAGCCCGTGTGGTTGAGCTCGTCGCGCTTGAAGTAGATTTTTGCGCCGCCGAGATGCGCGGTCAGGCGTTCGGCGAAAAAGAGCGGCGAGGGACGGCCGGTGTAATGCGTGTTGAGGTGCTCCAGCTCCTCCTAGAA
>JALRCL010000144.1 GCA_023268575.1 Patulibacter sp. | reverse complement strand
CACCGCGCCGGACGGCGGCGCGCCGGCGCGCGCCGACGGCCCGCTCGCGGCGGTCGTCGGGGCCGACGTCGAGGTCCCGCTCCTCGGCGGGCGCTGCGTCCGGTACGCGAACCTCGACTACGCCGCGACCGCCCCCGCCCTGCGCGCCGTCGCCGACCGCGTCGAGCGCCTGCTGCCGCTCACCGGCAGCGTCCACCGCGGGTCGGGGATCCCGTCGCGCGCGGCGAGCACCGCCTACGAGGCGGCGCGGGAGGCGGTCCACCGGGCGATCGGGGCCCGGCCGGCCGACGATGTCGTCGTCTTCGTGCGCAACACGACCGACGCGACGAACCTCCTCGCGCGCAGCGTCCCGGCGGGGGCCGGCGACGTCGTGACCCTCGACGTCGAGCACCACGCGACGCTCCTGGCCTGGCGCGGACCGGCCGGCCACCGCGTCGTGCCGCACGCCCCGACCCTCGAGGGCACGCTCGAGCGGCTGCAGGAGGCCCTGCGCGCGCGCCGGACGGCGCTCGTGGCGATCACCGGCGCGTCGAACGTCACCGGCGAGGTCCTGCCGGTGGAGCGGATCGCGGCGCTCGCCCACGCGCACGGCGCCCGCGTGCTCGTCGACGCGGCGCAGCTGCTGCCGCACCGGTCGATCGACCTGGCCGCCACCGGCGTCGACTACGTCGCGTTCTCCGGGCACAAGCTCTACGCCCCCTACGGGGCCGGCGTCCTGGCGGGCCGGCGCGACTGGCTGGAGTCCGCCGCGCCGTACCTCGCCGGCGGCGGTGCGGTCCGCGACGTGACCCTCGACGGCACGCTGTGGGCGTCCGGGCCGGCGCGCCACGAGGCCGGCACCCCGAACCTCCTCGGGGCCGTCGCGATCGCCGAGGCGCTGCACGAGCTCGGGGCGCTCGACGCGCCGGACGGGGAGGGCCCGACCCGCGACGCGCACGAGCGCGCGCTGCGCACCCGCCTGCTCGACGGGCTGGCCGGCGTCCCCGGCGTCGACCCGTTGACGATCTGGCCCGACGCGCCCGACGCGATCGGCGTCGTCGCCTTCACGGTCGAGGGGCACGAGCCGGGCCTCGTCGGCGCCTACCTCTCCGCCGAGCACGGCATCGGCGTGCGCGACGGGCGCTTCTGCGCCCATCCGCTGCTCGCGCGGCTCGGGATCCCGAGCGGCGCGCTGCGGGCGAGCTTCGGCCTCGGCAGCCGCGCCGAGGACGCCGACCGGCTGCTCGCCGCGCTCGCGCAGCTCGTGACGGAGGGGTCGCGTCACGTCTACGCCCGCACGGGCGCCGGCTGGGCGCCGGTCGGCGACGACCGGGACGAGGCGGCGTGGCTCGCCCGCGCGGGCCTCACGATCGGCGCCCCGGGCGGCGCCTCCTCGCCCTGCGGCGACTGATCGGGGGTGGGGCCGCGGCCGCCGCGGCGGCGTGCCACGCTCGGGGCATGGCCTCCTCCCTTCCCACCGTCGCCGTCCTCGGCACCGGCGTCATGGGCGCCGCGATGGCGCGCAACGCCGCACGGGCCGGACTGCCGGTCCGCGCCTGGAACCGCACGCCCGAGCGGGCGGCGCCGCTGGCGCAGGACGGCATCGTCGTGGCGGCCACCGCGGCGGAGGCCGTCGACGGCGCCGACCTCGTCCTGACCGTCCTCTTCGACGCCGCGAGCGTCGAGGAGACGATCCGGGCGGCCGCGCCGGGCCTGCGCGTCGGTCGCACGGGGACGGGCGCCGATGCGGCCAACGACGCGCTGGCGGCGGCGCTCGGCGGCGATGCGGCCCCGGCCGGGCCCGCGAGCGCGGCCGAGCCGGTCTGGGTCCAGCTCTCGACCGTCGGGCCCGACGAGACCGACCGCCTCGCCGCGGTGGCGGCCGAGCTCGGGCTGCGGTTCCTCGACGCGCCGGTCTCCGGCACCCGGCAGCCCGCGGAGGCGGGGACCCTCGTCGTCCTCGCCGCCGGGGACGCCGACGCGCGCGAGGCGGCCCGGCCGGTGCTCGAGGCGATCGGCCGGCGGACGGTCGAGCTGGAGACCGTCGGCGAGGCGACGCGGCTGAAGCTCGTCGTCAACGGCTTCGTCCTGGCCCTCAGCGCCGGGGCGGCCGAGGGCGTCGCGCTGTCGCGCGCGATCGGCCTGGACCCCGCGACGTTCCTCGCCGCGCTCGAGGGCGGGCCGCTGGACAGCCCCTTCCTGCGGCTGAAGGCGCCGATGCTGCGCGACGAGGACTACGCCGTCGCGTTCTCCACCCGCAACGCGCGCAAGGACGCCGAGCTCATCCAGCGCCTCGGCGCCGAGCACGGCACGCGGACGGCCGTCACCGACGCCGCCGCGACGTACATGGACGAGCAGATTCGCCTGCAAGGGGACGAGAACGACCTGATCGGGATGGTCGTCGGGGTGCCACGCGCCGACGTCTGAGCTCCCCCGGGGCGTCCCGGCGGCCTCGCGGAGCCGGGTGACGCGGCTGTTACCGTTCCCTGCGGGAACCGCCCTTCCCGCCGCCCCGCCCTGACCTGCTCCTCGACCCGGCGGACGCTCATGCGCGCACGACAACTGGACCACCGCGACGGCCCGCGCGACGAGTGTGGCGTCTTCGGCGTCTACGCCCCCGGTCGGGACGTCGCGAAGTTCGCCTACTACGGGCTCTACGCGCTGCAGCACCGCGGCCAGGAGTCGGCGGGCATCGCCTCGGCGGACCTCGGCGGCTACATCATCACCCAGCGCGCGCTGGGCCTCGTGAGCCAGGTCTTCGCCGAGCACGACCTGCGCGCGCTCGCCGGCGACCTCGCCGTCGGGCACACGCGGTACTCGACGACCGGCGGCAACGAGTGGGAGAACTCGCAGCCGGTCCACCGCAACGACCTGCGCGAGCTCGCCCTCGCCCACAACGGCAACCTCATCAACGCGGTCGAGCTGCACGCCGAGCTCGTCGCGCAGGGCGTCCACTTCCGGGCCACGACGGACTCCGAGATCATGGCCGCGCTGCTGGCCACCTCCCCGGCGGCGTCGCTGGAGGACGCGATCGCCGCGTGCATCCCGCGCCTGCGCGGCGCCTACTCGACGGTCGTCATGGCGCGCGACAAGGTCTGCGCCTTCCGCGACCCGCAGGGCATCCGCCCGCTCGTCCTGGGGCGGATCGACGAGGACGCCTGGGTCGTGGCCTCCGAGACGTGCGCGCTGGACATCATCGGGGCCTCCTACGTCCGCGACGTGCGGCCCGGCGAGCTCGTGGTCCTCGACGAGCGCGGCGTCACGAGCCGGCAGGTCGTCAGCGGCGAGCGCGAGGCGTTCTGCCTCTTCGAGTACATCTACTTCGCCCGCCCCGACTCGCGGATGAACGGGCAGCTGCTGCAGCGCAGCCGCGGCCGGATGGGCGAGCTGCTCGCCCGCGAGGCCCCGGCGCCGGGCGCCGACCTCGTCGTGCCGGTCCCGGACTCCGGCATCCCGGCCGCCCGCGGGTTCGCGAACGCCAGCGGCCTGCCGATGGACGACGGGTTCGTGAAGAACCGCTACGTCCAGCGGACGTTCATCCAGCCCGGCAACGAGCTGCGCCAGCACGGCCTGCGGCTGAAGTTCAACCCGCTGCCGGAGGTCATCGGCGGCAAGTCGCTCGTCGTCGTCGACGACTCGATCGTCCGCGGCAACACGACGCGCCAGCTCGTGAAGATGCTGCGGGACGCGGGAGCGCGCGAGGTCCACTTCCGGATCACCGCGCCGCCGATCCGCAACCCCTGCCACTACGGCGTGGACATGTCCTCCCGCGAGGAGATGGTCGCGCACGAGCGGACGATCGCCGAGATCTGCGAGCACATCGGGGCCGACTCCGTGGCGTACCTCTCGCTCGAGGGCGTCTACGAGGCGATCAACGGCCAGCAGGCCTCCCACTGCGACGCGTGCTTCAGCGGGCGCTACCCGCTCGAGGGCACCGAGGGGCACCTCGGCAAGTTCGCGCTGGAGAACCAGCTGCCGATGGTCAAGGCCTGACCGGCCCCCGGGCGCGCGCCGACGGCGCACGATCGCATCGCCCCGCGCTGCGGCGCGCCCGGTCGGCGGTCCCCGGGTCAGCGGCGGCAGGGCACGAGGCCCAGCGAGCCGGCGTCGCCCCCGAAGCCCGGGAAGAACTGGACGCAGGTCGACGACGTCCCGCCGCCTCCCGACCCGCCGCCGGTCCCGCGGCGGCTCGTGCGCCGCACGTAGACCGGTCGCTGGGCGGTGGCCCGCAGCCCTCCGGCGGTGGCCGTCGCCCGCAGCCGGTTCGTCCCCGCGGCCCGCGAGCCGAAGCGGACCCGCACGCGGATCGTCCGGGTGCGGCCGGGGGCGACGGAGGCCACGCGGTGCGCGCGCTTGGCCGTCATCCCGCCGATCGCCCCGATCCGCAGGCGGACGGTGCCCGTCGGCGCGTCGCCGGGGTTGCGCACCCGCACCCGCAGCGTGTGGGTGCGGTTCTGGCTGACGTAGCGCGGCAGGCTCAGGAGCTCGACGCCGAGGCTCGGCCGCGCCGTGAGGGCGAAGGTCGCCTCGTCGAAGACGCGGGTGCCGTCGTCGGGGTCCACGAGCGCGACCCGCCCGCAGTCGGGCCGCATGCCCTGCAGGCGCCGGTCGACCGCCGAGAGCCCCTGCGCGGTGGTGCCGGATCCCTGGCGGTCGCCGCTGCCGCGGGCGCTCGGCGTCTGCGCGTCGGCGTCGAAGCGCAGCCAGGTCGTCGCGCGGCCCGTGGTCAGCCCGACGAGGCCGGCGCTCGGCAGCCCGGTGCAGCCGTTCGCGGTCCGACGTCCGACGTAGCCGACGAGGCTCGTCGGGGCCGTGGCGTCCGGCGTGCCGCGCAGGCGGGCGAGCACCTGCATCCGACCGCTGCCGCGGTCGTAGCCCAGCCCGGCGGCGACCAGGTCGCGGCCCGGCTCGGGCGCGGCCGCGTCGCCGGCGGGATCGGCCGCCTCGCCGACGAACGACGCCTGCGCGGCCGGGGTGCCGGCGCCGACGAGCGCGAGCACCAGGCCGGTGAGGACGAGGGGGCGACCGCCGAGGCGGTGCGGGGCTGGGGGCGTCATCGCGACCTCTCGGGGGGAAGGGTCCGGCTCCGCGGGTGGCGGGGCCCCGCTCGGCGAGCGGCGTCGCGCCAGCCTAGTCGAGGGGGAGCGCCGCCGCGCCGGTCGGGGCGCGCCGACGGCCTCCCGCCCGACGGCGGCGCCGGCTCCGCGCGGCACGGACCGCTCGCGGATCGCGGCCGGTCCTGCAGGGCGGCGTGCAGATCGTCGGCTCGGAGGGGTAGCGTGATCGTCGGATGCCGGTCGACGATCCGCTGCTCGACACCCTGCGCGCGACGTTCGGCCATCCCGGGTTCCGTCCGGGGCAGGAGGAGGCCGCGCGCGCGGCCGTCGAGGGGCGCGACGCCCTCGTGGTCATGCCGACCGGCGCCGGCAAGTCGCTGACCTACCAGCTCCCCGCGCTGCACGGCGAGGAGCTCGCGCTCGTCGTCTCGCCGCTCGTGTCGCTCATGCGCGACCAGGTCGACCAGCTCAACGCCCGGGTCGCCGCCGCGCACGAGCGCCACCGCGTCGCCGGGGAGCACGACCCCGGCCTCGACGAGCCCGCGCCCGTCCGCGCCGGGATGCTCTCCGGCCAGCAGGACCCGGCCACGAACCACCAGGTGCTCGACCGGGCGATCCGCGGCGAGCTGCGCCTGCTGTACGTCGCGCCGGAGCGGTTCGGCTCGGCCGCGTTCCTCGAGCGGATCCGCCACGCGCGGATCGGGCTGTTCGTCGTCGACGAGGCCCACTGCGTCAGCCAGTGGGGCCACGACTTCCGCCCGGACTACTTCCGTCTCGCGGACGCCGCGCGATGGCTCGGCGCGCGCTCGATCCTCGCCGCGACGGCGACCGCCACGCCGCAGGTGGCGCGGGACATCCAGCACCGCCTGCGCCTGCGCAAGCCGGTGGTCGTGCGTACGGGCTTCGACCGGCCGAACCTCTCGTTCGTCGTCCGGCGCTGCGCCGGCCAGGTGGAGCGACGGGGGCGCCTGCTCGCCGCGCTGCGCGCCGACGACGCGCTGCCGGCGATCGTCTACGCCGGCACCCGCGACAACGCCGAGCGGCTCGCCGCCGACCTCTCCGCGCAGCTCGGGGTGGAGGCGATCGCCTACCACGCGGGTCTCGACCGCACCCGCCGCGACGAGGCGCAGCGGCGGTTCATGAGCGGCGAGGTCCCGATCGTGTGCGCGACGAACGCCTTCGGGATGGGGGTCGACAAGTCCGACGTGCGGACCGTCGTCCACGACTCCGCGCCGCCCTCCGTCGAGGCGTGGTACCAGGAGGCCGGTCGTGCCGGCCGCGACGGGGCGCCGGCCCGCGCGCTGCTGCTGGCGGACGGTCGCGACAAGGGGCTGCACCGGTACTTCATCGAGCGGTCCGAGGTCGACGACCCGACGCTCGACCGCATCGCCGGGGCGATCCACGCGGCGGCCGCCGACGGCCGCTTCGACCTCTCGGTCCGCGAGCTGGGCACCGACGGCGAGACGGCGCGGGCGGTCTTCGGCCACCTGACCCAGGCGGGGATGGTCCAGCCGGCGCCGGGCCCCCCGGACCGCCTGCGCGGCCGGGTGCTCGGCGACTACGACGCGCGGGTGCGCCACGAGGTCCAGTCGCTCTCGCGCGAGGCGCAGCAGAAGCGCTGGGCGCAGTACCGCGCGCTGTGGCAGCTCGTGGAGAGCGAGACCTGCCGCCGCGAGCAGGTGCTGGCGCACTTCGGCGACGAGGCGGGCGTCGACGAGGACCGGCTCGTCGTGCCGTGCTGCGACGCGTGCGTGCCGCTGCTGCTGCCCGAGCCCGACGGGGTCGCCGGCGCCGGCACGGGCGGACGCGGGCGCCGCGGGGCCCAGGCGCTCACGAGCGAGCAGCGGCGCGCCGTCGACCGGGCGATCCTCGAGGTCGTGCGCGACGCGCATCCGCCGGTCGGGCGCACCCGGACGGTCGAGGTCCTGCGCGGGGGCCGCTCGCAGCGGATCGTCGAGAAGGGCTACGACGGGCTGCCGGGCTACGGCCGCTTCGCCGACCTGCGCGACGGCGAGGTGCTCGCACGCGTCGACGCGCTGCTGGAGGCCGGGGCGCTGGCGACCTCCGGCGGGCGCTACCCGACGCTCGTGGTCGTCGACGACGGCCAGCTGGACCTTCGCGACGT
>JALRCL010000008.1 GCA_023268575.1 Patulibacter sp. | reverse complement strand
ATGTGGCAGGTGTCGCCTTCCTTAAGCTGAGTCACCACCAGGACTTCGCCGCTATCGACGCCGGTGTCGTTGTCGGCGGTATGGTAGCGAACGATCGTGGCGATCGGCAGCCAGAGGAGGATCGGCAGGTCGCTGGAGCGCGTGACCTCGGCCGCGGCGTACGCACCGATGCCGAGGAAGAACGCGTGGCCGAGCGAGATCTGGCCGGTGTAGCCGGTCAGGAGGTTCAACCCGAGCGCGGCGATCGCCGAGATTCCGGCGTAGTTCAGGACCGTGAGCCAGAAGTCGTCGGTGACGACCTGCGGGACGAGGAGCCAGGCGACGACGAGCAGCCCGAGCCCGAACCGGGACCAGGGGGTGCGCCACAGCCGCACCGCGTCGGCGCGCCGCCGGTGCATCGTGCTGGAGGGGCCGCCGCGGCGCAGCATCAGATCCGACGGACCTCCCGGGTGCCGAACAGCCCGTAGGGCCGCACGAGCAGGATGAGGATCATCACCACGAACGGCATGACCGTGGACACGTTCTCGCCCGCCCACGGCAGGACGTCCTGCTGGTAGCCGGCGGTGAGCGACTGGACGAGGCCGATGACGAGCCCGCCGACGACCGCGCCGCCCGGCGAGTCCATGCCGCCGAGGATCATCGCGGGGAACGCGACGAGCGCGACGGTGCCGAGGCTCGGGACGAGCGCGTCGGACCCGGCGGCGAACGTCACGCCGGCCACGGTCGCCAGCGCCGCGGCGATCGCCCACGAGATCGCGGTGATCCGTCCCGCGCTGATGCCCTGCGCGAGGGCGGCCTCGGGGTCCGCCGCGGTCGCCCGCATCGCGACGCCGAGCGTCGACCAGCGGAGGAACGCGAAGAACGCGGCGAGCGCCGCCGCCGCGAGCCCGAGCGTCCAGAGGTCCTTCACCGCCATGACGACGCCGCCGGCCTCCACGGTGTCCAGGCCCCACGGGTCGCCGAGGGTCTTGTTGTCGGGCCCCCAGATCGTCGTGACCGTCTGCTCGAGGACGAACAGCAGGCCGACGGTGACCATGATCGCCGCGTAGACCGGCCGGCCCACGAGCGGCCGCAGTGCGACCCGCTCGACCCCCGCCCCGAGCGCGGCGGCGCACGCCATCGCGGCGACGACCGCGAGCGCGAAGGGCAGGCCGGGGCCTTCGAGGAACGCGTAGGTGAGGTAGGCGCCCACGACGAGCAGGCCGCCCTGGGCGAAGTTGATGACGCCGGTCGCCCGGAAGATCACGACGAACCCGAGCGCGACGAGCGCGTAGCGGGCGCCGAGCGCGAGACCGGCGAAGGCGAGCTCGACGAACTCGGTCATGCCGCGACGCTCCCGGCGTAGAGGTCCTCGATGAGGTCGGCGAAGCGCCGCTCGATCGCCGCGCGGCGGACCTTCTGCGTCGCCGTCAGCTCGCCGTCCTCGTGGTCGAGCTCCTTGTCCAAGAGCGCGAAGCGCTTCACCTGCTCGACCTGGGCGAGGTCGCCGTTGGCCTCGTCGACGACGCCCTGCAGCAGCTCGCGGACCTCCGGCCGGCGCGAGAGGTCGGCGTAGGTCGTGTAGGCCACGTCGTGGCGGCCGGCCCAGTCCCCGACGGTGTCCTGCTCGATCCCGATCAGCGCGACGAGGAACTTCCGCCGGTCGCCGACGACGATCGCCTCGCGCACGAAC
>JALRCL010000777.1 GCA_023268575.1 Patulibacter sp. | reverse complement strand
GACGACGTTCTCCGCCTGGCGGAACTGGTCCAGGACGAGACCGAGCGCCTCCTCGGGACGATCGCGGGCCGGTCCGCGCGTGAGCTCCGGCACGCGCCAGAGGTCCGCGAACAGCGGCTCCATCTGCGGCAGCGCGCGCTCGGTGAAGGAGTCGCCGAACCACGCCGTCCGGCCGGGGACGACCGGGTGCTTGCGCGTCCCCGTCGCCGCGAGGTGGAAGAGCGGGAAGTTGCCGAGCGGATCGAGCTGGCCGCCGGGCAGGACCGTCACCCCGGGCCGCGCGAAGCGGTAGATCTCGTCCGGGCCCTCGGCCGGCTCGCCGCGGATGACGGTCAGGTCGCCCTGCGCGCGCTCGATCCCGGTGCGCTCCAGCGGCGCGGACCGCGCGACCCGCGGATCGAGCCGACGCAGGACGGAGGACAGGAAGGTCGCCGAGCCGCGCGAGCTCACGTGCGTGTCCAGCGGCAGGTACGGCCGCACGCCGGAGCGCTGCAGCCGCAGCAGGTCCGACTGCACGTCGACGATCTCCGGAAGCCCGAGGCGCCGCAGCCCGTCGAACCGCGCCTGACGGGCCTTCTCCGCGCAGCCGCGCTCCGGCAGGTCCTTCGGCAGCAGGTCGGTCTCGATGCCGCTCTTGTCCGGCACGATCACGATCGCGGCGCGCTTGCCGGCGGCGCGCAGGCCGAGGGCGAGGCGCCGGACCTGCTCGAGCGTCGCGGCCGTCGGCTCGTCGGGGCGGCAGGCGCGCGCGAACTCCTCTCCGAAGAAGAGCGTGCCCTCGCCGCCCTCGAGCACCTGCAGCGACCGGTCCTGCACGTAGCGGGTGCCGCCCGACGCCGCACCGCCGGCGCCGACCGGCCCGGACCGGGCCGCAGGTGGCGGCGGCTCGCCGAAGAGGCGATCCGAGACGGTGCGCCGCAGGTCGATGGCGGCGTTGCGCACCGGCACGCGGTCGGTGAAGAACGCCGTCGCCTGGTCGGTCATCTCCCAGCCCTGGTCGAGCGCCGGACGCGCCGCGAACGGCCGGTTCTCGACCGCCGTCGCGCGCTCGCCGGCGGCCCAGAGGATCACGGGCGCGAGGAGGACGACGAGCCCCACGACGCCCGTGAGGGTCCGCAGCAGGCCCACGCGACGGAGGCTGTCGGAGATCCGGCGGGGAAGCGGGGCGCGGGCCATCGGGTCAGAACTGGAAGTAGAGGAAGGGGGAGAAGGTGCCGGCCGCCACCATGAGCGCCGCGTACGGCCCGGCGACGGCGGTGGTGACCGCCCGGCCGGCGTCGGCCAGCCGGCCGCGCCCGAACTCGATCCAGCGGCCGGTGACGAAGCTCCCCGGCAGCAGCAGGACGAGCAGGCCGACGACGAGCGTCACCGTCGCCTGGTTGCCGAGGGCCACGCCGACCTCGGGCGGCAGCACCCCGCCGGTCGGCCAGAACATCGCGCCGAGGACGTCGAACGCCGTGCCGAGGTCCGGCGCCCGGAAGAAGACCCAACCGACGACGACGATGAGGAACGTCAGGATCCGCCGTGGCCAGTGCCACGTGGCGTCCGGCAGCGTCCGCAGACCCGTCGCGCGCTCGATGAGCATCCACGCGCCGTGGTAGACGCCCCAGACGATGAACGTCCAGTTCGCGCCGTGCCAGAGCCCGGTGAGCAGGAAGACGATCGAGAGGTTCACGTACGTGCGCGACGGGCCCTTGCGGTTGCCGCCGAGCGGGACGTAGAGGTAGTCGCGGAACCAGTTGGACAGCGAGATGTGCCAGCGGCGCCAGAAGTCGGTGATCGACACCGCCGAGTACGGGCGGCGGAAGTTCTCCGGCAGGCGGAAGCCGAGCATCCGCCCCAGGCCGATGGCCATGTCGCTGTAGCCGGAGAAGTCGAAGTAGATCTGCAGCGTGTAGGCGATCGCGCCGACCCACGCCGCGCCCGTCGTCATCTCGCCGCCGTCGAGCGCGAAGGACGCGTCGGCGATCGGCGCCAGCGCGTCGGCGATGACGACCTTCTTGAACAGGCCGAGCATGAACCGCGGCACGCCCGCGGTGAAGTCGTCCCAGCGATCGCGCGGCGCGTCGTTGGGCAGCTGATCGGCGATCTCGTTGTACCGGACGATCGGCCCCGCGACGAGCTGCGGGAACATCGAGATGTAGGTGATGAACTCCAGCGGCTTCTTCTGCGCGCCCCGAACGCCCCGGTAGACGTCGACGATGTAGCTGATGTGGTGGAACGTGAAGAACGAGATGCCGATCGGCAGCGCGATCTGGATCACGTCCCCGACGTCGTCGCCGAGCGCGCGCCGGACGTCGGCGATCTGCTCGAGCGCGAACGTCCCGTACTTCCAGACGACGAGGATCGAGAGGTCGAACGCGATCGTCGCCGCGAGCACCGCCTTGCGGCGCCCGGGTCGCGCGCGCAGCGCGTCGGAGTCGATCGCCTGACCCGCGGCGAAGTTCACCGCCATGCACGCGAGCAGCAGGAGGACGAACTCGTGCGCGCCCCACGCGTAGAAGACGAGGCTCGCCGCGCTGACGATGAGGTTCCGCGCGCGCTTCGGCGCGGACCAGAGGACGAGGAGCACCGCGGGCAGGAACGCCCACAGGAAGATCGGGGAGGCGAAGACCATCTAGCGGCCGACCTCCGGCGTTGCGCGCCCGCGTCCCACTAGCCGTAGTACCTGCCCAGGGTCGCGAGGATCGACGCGATCGAGTGCAGCCCGGCGAGCCCGACGGCGACGATCGCGAGGTACGGCGCGAGGCGCCGGCCGGTGAGCCGCAGCGCGGCGACGAGGACCGCGGCCCAGAGGGCGAGCAGGGGGAAGAGGTAGCGGACCTGCTCGAAGACCTCGCGACCCGGCTGCAGGTCGAGGTCGACGCGGTAGCGGTAGCCGAGGTGCGCGATGAGCAGCAGGAACGCGCCGAGCGAGGCGGCGTAGGCGAGGAGCTCGAGGACCCGGCCGCGAAGGGCGTCCCGGCGACGCACGAGGAACGCACCGGCCGCCGCGACGATCACCCAGAAGACCGTGCGCCCGAGGTCGTAGGCCCAGCTCGGCAGGACGACGTCCTTCCAGCCGTACACGCCGACCATCTCCCGCACGTAGACGAACTGCAGCGGGGACCCGTCGAACATCGGCGTCATCGGCGGCAGGCGCGGCAGGAAGAACTGCCAGACGTAGACGAGCTCCTCGCGGATGCTGCCGGTGCCGATCGAGCTCGCCTGACCGCCGCCCGTCGTCCCCTGGCTCCAGAGGGCGGAGCTCAGCCCCTGGTAGGCGAGGAAGAGGACCGCGAACAGGCCGCCCGCCGCCGCGACCCCGGGCAGCACGGCGCGGATCGAGGTGCGTCGCGCGCGCCAGAGCAGGACGAGCAGTGCGATCGCCGCGCTCGGCACGAGCATGAGTCCCGCGAGCTTGCTGAGCGCCGCCGCGGCGAGGAGCCCGCCGAGCAGCAGCCCGCCCCGGACGTCCAGGCCGTGGCGGAACGCGTGCGCGATCCGCCAGAGGACGAGGCTGCCGAACGCGAAGAGCATCGCGTCGGGGTTGACGCTGCCGGAGATGAAGGCGACCTGGGGCAGCAGCGCCACGAGCAGGCCGCCGACGGCCGCCAGCCGCGGCGTGCCGGGCAGCGCCTCGCGCAGGAAGAGCACGACGCCCGCCGCGGTGATCCCGAAGAGCAGCGCGGAGAACAGCCGCACCCAGAGCTCCCCGCCGAACGGCCCGGCCCCGGTGACCCGGTAGGGCACCGCGGCGGTGGCGTAGTAGAGCAGCGGGTTGCCCTGCGCGTTGGCCACGACGCCGCCGTCGGCGTCCGAGAGCGCGCTGGACGGACGCGGCCCCGCGTCGGTCTGGCGCAGCGGGGGCGTGGCGAACTGGATGAACCGGATCCCCAGCTCGCGGGTGTACCGCTGGGTCGCGGCGAGGGCGGACGAGACCCGGGCGTCCCCGTCCTCGACCGGCCCGCCGTGGTGGGCGACGTGCGCGACGTAGGAGAGGTGCGACTCGGAGTCCGGCGTCTGCAGCGGCGGGACGATGAGGGCCCAGCTCGAGGCGCTGGCCACGGCGACGAGCGCGACGGCGACGAGCGCGCGGCGCCCGTGCCCGAGCCGCCCGGCGACCGCCGCCCAGGCGACCGCGATGCCGCCGAGCGCCGCGATCCCGATCAGCAGGAGGCCGAGCCACGCCGTCCACTCGCCCTGGTGGGCCGGGCGCCCCGGCGCCACGCGGTCGAGCACGCCGCCCGCGCGGCTGAACCAGCTCTCGGAGCCCGCGCGCTCGTAGATGACGCCGAACGCCGCGTCGCGCGCGAGGGGGTCGGGCCCGACGCCGCGGACGGAGATCGCGAACCGCGTGTCGGTCGCGCGGTAGCGCAGGCAGAGACGGCTGCCGTCGGGCACCGCCGATCGCCCGAGCGCGATCCGCAGATCCTCCCCGCGCCGGTCGTAGCGGACCTCGCGGGCCGCGCCGCCGGGGGTGCGAAGGGTCGCCCGCGTGCCGGCCTGCAGCGCCGCGTCGCGCAGCGGCTCGCCCTGGCTGTCGACCGCGACGGCGATGAGCCGCGCGACCTGCGCGCGCTCGGGGACATCGCGCAGCGTCGTGCAGCTGCGGCGGTGGCCGGGGTCGAGGAAGCCGCCGACGGCGGAGCCGACCCGGCCGTTGTCGCCGAGCCGCTCGGGGCCGCTCGCGGAGAGGATCAGCGCCGTGCCGAGCCCCACGAGGAGCACGGACAGCAGGGCGACGAGGAGGAGGGCGCGGCGGTGGGGGACCGGCGGCACTCAGCAGCCCCGTTCCGCTGGGGGCGCGGCAGCGCGTGGCTGCCCCGCGGCGTGCCCCGCCCCCGCCTCGCGGCGGGCGCGCCGGATCGCGCCGGGCCCCGTCACCGGGTCTGGCCCCGCCGCAGTCCGATGATCGAGAGCAGGAAGGACGAGAAGACGATCTGCAGGCCGATGACCATGAGGGTCACCGCGGCGATCGCCAGGTCGGTCTGGGCGAGCGCGCCGAAGTCGTCGGCGGCCCAGCGCACGACGATGACCCCGGCGACGATCAGCCCGACGAGGGTCAGCGCGCCGCCGATCGCGAGTCCGTGCTCGAGCCGGTAGCGCGCGCGCATCCGGTCGAACCACGGGTCGACGTCGCTCATGAAGTACATGCCGTAGGCGTGCGCGCAGAGACCGAGCGAGATCACCTGGACCCCGACGATCGTCGCCAGCGACCCGGCGATGAGCGAGTGGACGCTCCAGTCGCGCCCGAAGACGTCGATCCCGAGGAGGACCGTGCCCATGATCGCCGCGCCGAGGGCGAGGAGCAGCAGACCCGGGACGAGGAAGAGGTGGGTCGGGCTGTGCACGAGCAGGAAGCGGAGGTGCCGCCAGCCGTCGCGCCAGGTCGAGAGCTTCGACTCGCCACCGCGGGGGTGGTACTGGATGTCGAACTCGCGGATGTCGAGGTTCGCCTTGCTCGCCCGGATGACCATCTCCGACGCGAATTCCATGCCCGGCGTGCGGAGGTCCATCGCCGGCAGCGCGCTGCGGCGCACCGCGCGCATGCCGCAGTGCGCGTCGCGCACCCCGGTGCGGAAGAGGGCGTTGAGGAAGCCCGACAGCAGCGGGTTGCCGACGTACCGGTGCAGCCACGGCATCGCGCCGGGCTGGATGTTGTTCATCCGGTTGCCCATGACGAGGTCGGCCCCGTCGTCGAGCTCGCGGACGAAGTTCGGGATCTCGTGGAAGTCGTAGGTGAGGTCCGCGTCGCCCATGACGATGTAGCGGCCCTGCGCGGCCTCGAAGCCTCCGAGGTACGCCGAGCCGTACCCGCGGCGGGGCACGTGGACCACGCGGGCGCCGGCCTGCGTGGCGAGCTCGGCGGAGCGGTCCTCGCTGTTGTTGTCGGCGACGATCACCTCGCCGCGGATCTGCGCGTCGGCGAGCGCCTCGCGCGCCTGGGTGACGACCGCGACGATGTTCTCCTCCTCGTTGAGGCAGGGGATCACCACGGAGACGACGAGGTCGCCGACGGGTGGACCGGCGTCGTCCGCGGGCCGGGGTGTGATCGTCGTGCTCATGGAGGGCACCTACGGCGGAGGAACACGAGAGCGGGCGGAAAGTCGCGCACGCACGTCGGGAGACCGACGTCAAGGGTAGTGGACGGCGGTCCCGCGCATCGGCGCGCGTCGGCGCGCGCGCCGTACGATCCCGGCATGGCGCTCGCTTCCCTGGGGTCGACCCTCGTCGGTGCGGGCGGCATGGTCGTCGTCCTCGCGATGGCGTCGCTGCTGCTCTACCGCGGCTCGCGGACGCGCTCGGAGGACGAGGACCCCGTCGACGCCGAGGACTGAGATCCGGGCGCGGCCAGGACGGCGACGAGGGCGGTGCCCCGGCCGGCGGCGACCTCGAGCACCCCGCCCCGTGCCGCCGCGCAGCTGCGCGCGCGGCCGGGCCGGACGTCGGCGTCCCACCGCACCACCGCGCCGTCCGCGCCGAGCCACACGAGGTCCAGCGCGAACCGCATCCCGACGGTGTGCACCGAGCGGACCGGCAGCCAGAGCGCCTCGCGTGCCCCGAGACCCGAGCGCCCGAGCAGCCCGCGGGCCCGAGCGACGGGCGTGGCCGCCGGGACGATCCGCCAGCCGGCGACGGTGGGCGCGACGGGGCGACGGCGCATGGCTCGAGCCTCGCAGCGCACCCCCGGCCCGGATCACGCCGGCACCGGACCGGCACGGAACGCACACCGATTCGGCGCATTCGGGCTCATCCTGCCCGAAATCGGGCAGATAGCTTGCGTTCGGACGCTCAGTCGTGCACCATGCGGCGCCGTGACCGCCACCACCGGGCCGTCTCCGACGTTCGGGGAGCTGCGCAGCCACCTGGCGCGCACGACCTCGCTGACGCCGAGCGAGGCGGACCGCGTCATCGCCGAGGTGCTCCGGTACTTCGACGAGGACGTCCCGGGGTTCGTGCGGCGCCGGCACCGGGAGCTCCAGGCGCGCGGCCTGCGCAACGAGCAGGCCTTCGCGCGGATCGCCGAGGAGCTCCCCCACCGCCGGTTCAGCCCACCCGCGCTCTCGCTCCGGCAGCTGCGCAGGATCGTCTACACGTAGGAGGAATCCCCCAGTCATGTGCGGCATCGTGGGATACGTCGGCACCCGGGACGGGGTGCCCATCGTCCTCGAGGGGCTCCAGCGCCTCGAGTACCGCGGCTACGACTCGGCGGGCATCGCCGTCGTCGGCGGCGGCAAGGGCGGGCTGAAGCTCCACAAGGCGAAGGGCCGGATCCGGGACCTCCAGTCCTCGCTGCCCAAGCGGCTGAAGGGCGCGCCGACGATCGGCCACACGCGCTGGGCCACCCACGGCGCCCCGAACGACGTCAACGCCCACCCGCACGTCGACTTCAGCGGCCGGTTCGCGATCGTCCACAACGGGATCATCGAGAACGCGCCCCAGATCAAGGAGCGCCTCGCGGCCGAGGGCATCGAGACGACCTCCGAGACCGACACGGAGCTCGTCGCCCACCTCATCGGCCTGGCCGCCCGCGAGCACGACGACCCGATGGCCGCCGTCCGCGCGGCGCTGCGCCGCGTCGAGGGTGCCTACGGCCTGGCGATCGTCGATGCCGAGCACCCCGATCGCGTGATCGTCGCCCGGCTCGGCAGCCCGATCGTCCTCGGGCTCGGCGACCGCGAGATGTACGTCGCCTCCGACGTCGGCGCGATCGTCCGCCACACGAAGCAGGTCGTCCACCTGGAGGACGGCGAGATCGCGCAGCTCGAGCCCGACGGGTTCACGACCCAGACGCTCGACGCACGACCGGTCCAGAAGGTCTCCGAGCTCGTCGACCTCGACGCCGCCGACTACGACCTCGGCGGGTACGAGCACTTCCTGCGCAAGGAGATCGGCGAGCAGCCCGAGGCCGTCGAGCGCTGCATCAGCGGCCGCATCGACGAGCGCTTCTCGACGGTGAAGCTCGGCGGGCTGAACCTCGAGCCGCACGAGCTGCGGGCGATCAAGCGCGTCCACATCCTCGGCTGCGGCTCGGCGTACTACTCCGGCGAGGTCGGCGCGCATCTCATCGAGAGCCTCGCCCGGATCCCGGCGACGGCGGAGGCGGCCTCCGAGTACCGCTACCGCAACCCGGTCATCGACCCGAACGGCCTCTACATCGCGGTGAGCCAGTCCGGCGAGACCGCCGACACGCTCGCCGCGGTCGAGGAGCTCACCCGCAAGGGCGCACGCGTGCTCGGCGTCATCAACCAGGTCGGGTCGGCGATCGCCCGCTCGAACAACGGCGGCATCTACATCCACGCCGGGCCCGAGGTCTCCGTCGCCTCGTCGAAGTCCTTCACCTCGACCTGCATCGCGTTCGCGATGCTCGCGGTCCACCTGGGCCGCATCCGCGACCTCTCCCCCGCCGACGGCGACCGCGTGATCACCGCGCTGCGCGAGCTGCCGGCGAAGATCGCCGCGATCCTCGAGCAGGAGGACCAGATCGAGGAGGCCGCCGGCTGGCTGGCGCAGTTCGAGAACGCGATGTTCATCGGGCGCGTCCGCGGCTACCCGATCGCGCGCGAGGGTGCGCAGAAGATCAAGGAGGTCGCCTACCTCCACGCCGAGGCGTACCAGGCGGCCGAGCTGAAGCACGGGCCGCTCGCGCTCATCTGCCCGGAGATGCCGGTCGTGGCGGTCGTGGCCGACGACGAGCTCGCCGAGAAGCAGCGCTCGACGCTCCACGAGATCAAGGCGCGCCAGGGCCCGATCCTCGCGATCGCCCACGAGACGCTGCCGACCGAGCTCGCCGAGCGCACGATCGTCGTCCCGCGGACCGAGCCCGAGCTCGACCCGATCCTCATGAACATCCCGCTCCAGCTGCTGGCGTACCACGCCGCACGGGCGCTCGGACGCGACATCGACAAGCCGCGCAACCTCGCCAAGAGCGTCACCGTCGAGTAGCCGCTCGCCGCGCGTGCCGCGGGGCGACTCGCACCCCGGGCGTCGCGCCCGCGGACGATCCCCGGGCCGCACGCGCCCGGCCGGAGGCGAGAAATGACCATGGTACGGTGACCATGGTCATGACCGAGCGCATCTACAGCGCCACGCGCCTCAAGGCCGAGCTGCTCGGAGCGCTCGACGACGTGCAGCGCTCCGGCGAGCCGATCGTCGTGACGAAGCACGGCCGACCGGTGGCGCGGATCGTGGCGATCGACGAACCCACGCCGATGCGAGGCTCGGTCAGCTTCCTCGTCGAGGACGACGCGCTGGTCGCGCCGATCGACGAGGCGTGGGACGCGGAGCGGTGATCGTCCTCGACACGCACGCGTGGATCTGGTGGACGTCCGCGCCCGAGCGCCTCTCGCCGGTCGCCAGCGCCGCGCTCGGGTCGGCGACGACGATCGGGGTCAGCGCGATCAGCGCGTGGGAGGTCGCCATGCTCGAGGAACGAGGCCGGATCGAGCTGGACCGGCCCGTCGATCGGTGGGTCCACGACGCGCTGCGCCTCGACAGCCGCATCCGGCGGCTCGACCTCACGGTCGACATCGCGTTGCGCGCCGCGCAGCTGGGTCGACGTGGGATGCACGGCGATCCCGCCGACCGGTTCATCTACGCGACGGCGCAGGACCGACGCGCGATGCTCGTGACCCGGGACGACGCGCTCCGCCGCTTCGACCCGGCCGGCACCACCTGGTGACGGTGCAGGCGTCCCGCGGCCCGGGGGCGGCGGTCAGCCGGCGTAGCGGAACGGCAGCTGGTCGCGGAACTCGGCCAGCGTTGGGCCGGTCGCGTCGCGCTCGGAGACCTGGATGTCGCCCGGCTCCAGCGGCCACCGCACGCCGACCTCCGGATCGTCGTAGGCGATCCCGCGCTCGACCTCGCCGGAGTAGTAGGCCGTCTGCTTGTAGAGGACGTCGGCGACCTCGCTGATCACCGCGAAGCCGTGGGCGAAGCCGACGGGCACGTAGAGCGCGTGCATGTTCTCGTCGGTGAGGTCGAAGCCCTCCCACTTCCCGTAGGTCGGCGAGCCCTCCCGGAGGTCGACGACGACGTCCCAGATGTGGCCGCGGCCGCAGCGCACGAGCTTCGCGCAGCCGTCGCCGATCTGGAAGTGCAGCCCGCGCACGACGCCACGCGCGGAGCGGGAGTGGTTGTCCTGGACCCACGTGTCGTGGATCCCGTGCTCGGCGAGCACCGACTCCCGGAAGGTCTCGCAGAAGAAGCCGCGGTCGTCCGGGAAGACCCGGGGAACGACCAGCTTCGCGTCGGGCAGCGTCGTCTCGAGCACCTGCATGCGACGCCGAACGGTAGCGGCCGTCGCCACCCCGAGCCTGTCCGCGGCGCGACCCCGCCCGCCCGGTCGCGCCGGGTCCGCACCGCGCCGGCGACCGATGCCCCGCACCCGCGGGGCCCCGAGCGCACCGTGCCCGACGAGCTTCAGGGCGCCGGACGTCGCAGGTGCGCGAGCTGCGCATCGACGACCGCGAGCATCGCGTCCGCGTCCACCAGGCCCGGCCGCTGGACGGCGTGGAGCACGAGCCCGTCGACCAGCGCGAACAGCGCCTCCGCCTCGACCGCGTGCCGGGCCGGCGGGAGCCCCGGGGCGACGAGCGCGACGGCCTCTGCCGCGATCGACCGGATCGCGTCGTAGCTCTCGACCACCAGGGGCTCGAACGCCGGCTGCGTGCGCGCCTGTGCGGCGAAGGCGAACCAGATCTCGGCCTCGACCTGCCGCTCGTCGTCCAGCGGCAGCAGCTGCGCGAGCGCGGCGCGGCAGCGCTCGATCGGCTCGCCGCTCGAGGGGATCGCGCGCAGGCGCGCGCCGATCCGGTCCATGAGCGCGCGCATGGCGGCGCGCTGGAGGTCCAGCTGGCCGGCGAAGTAGTGGCGCATCGCCCCGGGCGACAGCCCCGCCTCGGTCGCGACGTTGCGGACCGACGCGTGCTCGATCCCGTCGCGGCGCACCACCCGCCAGAGCGCCTCCGCGACGGCCCGGCGCCGCTCCTCGTGGTCGACGACCTTCGGCACGTCGCTTTTATAGCACGACCGTGCTACTTTCGTTCTCGCACAGTCGAGCTACAACGACCGGGAGATCACCGTGATCGCGCTCGCCATCGTCCTCGCCGAGGTCGGCTTCTGGATCCTCATCGCTGCGGGGCTGACCCTGCGCTATCCCCTGCGCCGGCCGCGGGCCGGCCTCGCCCTGCTCGCGAGCGCGCCGGTCGTCGACCTGCTGCTGCTCGCGGTCGTGACGTGGGATCTCGCGCACGGCGCGACCGCCACGTCGCTCCACGCGCTGAGCGCGGTGTACATCGGCGTGAGCGTCGCGTTCGGGCACCGGATGGTGCGCTGGGCCGACGTCCGGTTCGCGCACCGGTTCGCGGGCGGCCCGCCCCCGGCGCCCAAGCCGACCGGCGCCATGCGCACGCGCGCGAACCGCGAGGGCTGGCTGCGGCACCTCCTGGCGTGGGCGATCGGCGTCGGTCTGCTCGTCGCGGCGATCGTCGTCGTCGGTGACGCGGAGCGGACCGCGGCGCTGCGCGCGATCGCGCAGGGCTGGACGGTGGTGCTGCTCGTCGACGCGGCGTTCAGCCTGCCGGCGGCGCGGCCGGCTTCCCCGGACCCGCGACCTGCCACGCCCACACGACGGTGACCCAGGTGACGGTGGCGAGGGTGACGTGGATCCAGACGAGCTCGCCGGGGAGCTCGAGCCCGTACTGCACGAGGCCGAGCACGCCCTGAAGCGCGACGAGCATCGCGGCGAGCGTCAGGACGAGCACGAGCCGCCGGCCGGCGCCACGCCACTGCGCGACGCCCCAGGCGGCGACGATCATGACGGCGAAGAGCCCCGCCACGACGCCGTGGCGCTGCACGATCCACTCGAGCGTCGCGGTGCCGTGGACGTCGAAGCGCTTGACGACGTCGCCGGTGCCCTCGCCGCCGCTGTTGGGCCCGGCGGCGGTGGCGAGCGTGCCGGCGGCGAGCGCGAGGACGCCGATCGGCAGCAGCGCCTGCACGACCCGGGCGGTGAGCCGGTCGGTCGCCTGATGGTCGCGCGGGGCGGCGGTGTCGTGTCCGGCGCGCCACACGAGCAGCGCCGCGGGGACGAGCAGCAGCACGATCGACACGAGGTAGTGCGCGCTGATCCAGATCCAGTCCAGGTCGTAGAGGACGCTCAGGCCGCCGATGACGCCCTGGGCGAAGATCCCGACGAGCAGCCAGCAGGAGAGGACGAGCAGGTCCTTGCGCCACGGCACGCGGGTGAGGGCGCAGAAGATCGCGAACAGCGCGGTGGCGGTGACGCCGATGGTCAGCAGCCGGTTGCCGAACTCGATGAACGTGTGGGAGTGCGTCTCGGTCGGGAAGACCTCCGTGTCGCACTTCGGCCAGTTCGAGCAGCCGAGGCCCGAGCCGGTCACGCGCACGAGCGCGCCGGTGAGCATGATCCCGATGTTCGCCAGCAGCGCCAGGCGGGCCGCCAGCAGCATGCGCTCGGGGCTGCTGCGGAACCGGCCGCGCAGCCGCTGGAGCCGGACGGGCGCGCCGTCGCCCGGCGCCTTCGGGGTGCTCGTCGCCATCGCCCGGCAAGGATGGCGGATCGGCCGATCGGACGGTCCCCCGGCCGGGGTCGCCGGCGCGACGGGCACCCCTTCGCGTCGACGTTGCGCGACGCGACGACGCGGCCACCGCCCCAGCGTCACGGGGTCGTGCAGCCCCGAGCCGGCGTGGGCGGACCCGGCGTGGGACGACGGCGCCCCACGCCGGGCGGCGATCAGCGGATGCGGATCGACCGGACGGGCGAGGCGCCCGTGGCGTACGGGTAGTCGCCGCTGCGACGGACGCGAGCGCGCATCTGGAACCGCGCCGGTCCCGCGTTGCGGAAGCGATACCTGCTCGAGAAGGCACCCTTGCCGTTCGCGCGAACGGTCCGGAACGTGATCCAGCGGCCTCCGGGATCGCGGGCCTGCAGCTCGACGACCTTGCCGCCCTTCGGGAGCGGGCGGCCCCGCAGCGTTCCGCGCAGCCGGACCGACTGCCCGCGCCGAGCGGTCTTGCGGCTGAGACCGAGCGTCACGCCGGCGGCGACCTGCAGCCGGAGGGTCTTGATGACGACCGGCTGGTCGTCGCGCACCCGCTGGTAGTACGCGAGCTGGATCCGGCGCGAGCTGCTGCCCTTGGGCATCCGCCAGCGGAAGCGCCCCTCGGAGTTCGTCGTCAGGGACTCCCGCTCGAACGGCGGGGAGTTCCGAGCGTCGCGGGTGATCGTGACGCGCACGAAGGCGTCGCGGATCGGCTGCCCGGCGGCCGTGAGCAGCTGCCCGCGCAGGACCGGCTGCTGGTCGTACTTGATCGACCGCAGGTCGGACTCGCGTCCCTCCCACGCAGCCTTGATGACGGCCTGGTCCACGGCCGGCGTCCCGTTGTTCGGGCCCGGATCGGTCTTCCGCAGCCGCTTCGTCGTCGGCCCGTAGACGGTGGCCTGGTTGCCGGCGGCGTCCTCGACGAGCACCCGGACCGTGTGGACGCCCTCGGGGAGGTCCTTCGTGTCGAACGTGCTGACTCCGCCGACGCTCGACGGGCACGGCTTCGGTGCGAGGAACGTCCGCTCGGTCCCCGGCCACGACCGGCACGGTTCGCCGGCGAGGTTCACGGTGCTCAGGACCTGCCCGTCCACCTCGATCCCCATGCGATAGACCCCGCCGCCCTGATCGGTCGCGCCGAACGAGATGCCGGTCGGCCCCGCCCAGGTGCTGTTCGTCACCGCGTCGCCGGTGGCAGGTGCGATGACCGCCGGCGCCTCGCGGTCCTCGAGCCTCACCGTGGACCGGTACACCGAGAAGGCGGCCACGCCCGCCTTCCCATCCGCCTCGCACGACCAGGGCATGATCTGACCCGAGCACGCTGCGAACAATGCGAACCCGCCAACCGGTGACCCGGACCAACGGCGTACATCCCTCGCCACCGGGCCATACCCGGCATACCCGTGCCAGCGAAAATCATAGTTCGGGTCAACCTCCCCGTCGCGGACCACCACGAGATCACCGAAGTCGCCGTCCGCGTCGGTCACCCCTCGCACGAAGCCGTCCATCTCGATCTCGTAGCTAGTGATCGACGTGGCCGGCGGCGCAGCAAAGCGCCAGCTGAGATTGGCTCCGGCGGGCTGAACATTCGTGCTGGCAAGACTCGCGTTAAGACTCGCCCCGCGCGGGCATTGATCCTCCAGGACGAAGCCTCCGGCCACGTTCGTCTTGTAGGTCCCGGACCGCCACCCGCCGGCGTCATCGTGCGACCGGACCGGTGCACCAGCGGGGTCGCGGCACGACCAGACCTCGTAAGAGGCGGCCGCCCCCGTGGTCGCTCCCGGCCCGAGCAACGTCGCCAGCGCCCCTGCAGTTGCGACCGCGTAAACGAGCCGCCTAGGGCGCGCGGTTCTCGTGAGAAACAAGCAATCCATGTCTTGGTGACCTGAACGGGGGTTCGCATTCTCCCCCCTTTCGTGGAGACCAGTTCGGGATGAGCGAGGGTCGGCCCCCTGACCGGGCGGCGATCCAGGCAGGGTCAGTGGCGACCCGAGGCTTGTGGAGAGCCACCGGCCACCGACGTCGCGCACGAACCGTGGCGACTCCGCGTACCGTTGCGGCGCCGATGAGTGACGAAGCGAGGACCGCGCAGGAGGCGGCGGCGGACGCCCGATTGCGGGACGACAAGGTCGCGAGCCGCGTCGTGCTCGGGACGGCCGCCC
>JALRCL010000963.1 GCA_023268575.1 Patulibacter sp. | reverse complement strand
GGACCGCCGTCCACGAGCCGCCGAGGCCGCCGGCGTACTTCGAGCACATCGCGTTCTCGGCGATGCCGCGCTGCATGATCGAGTCCAGCGTGTCGTCGACCTTGTAGAGGAAGCACGACGAGAGCTGGGAGTGCAGCGTGCCGGCGTTGAAGAGCGTCGGCGTCGAGGAGCAGAAGCGCCGCTCGCGGTACATCCGGTAGAGGTCCAGGACGCGCGCCTCGCGATCGGTGTCGGCAGGCTCGCCGAGACCGATGCCCATCGCGACCCGCAGCCAGAAGAGCTGTGGCGTCTCGATCCGGCGGTGGCGGGCGCCGGTCTTGTCGATCAGCAGGTAGCGGTCGTAGAGCGTCTGCAGCCCGAGGAAGTCGAACGCGAGGTCGGCGGCCGGGTCCAGGTCGGCGGCGAGGCGCTCGAGGTCGTAGTCCAGGAGCCGCGGGTCGATCCGGTCGATCGAGGCGCCGTGGCGCAGGTTGCGCTCCAGCGCGTCGCGGTGCGCGGCGGCGAGGCCCGCGACGCCGTCGCGGACGATCTGCCAGTCCAGCGCCTCCTCGTAGCATTAGGTCAGGAGGATCCGGCCGGCGAAGGCGGAGTACTCGGCGTCGCGCTCCACGAGCGAGCGGGCGTTGAGGATCGCCAGCGTCCGGATCTCGCGCCGCTCGATGCCGGGGTGGACCGAGCGACGCAGCTCGCGCTCGAGCTCCTGCGGCGTCGCCTCGACGTCGAGGCCCGTCCGGGCGTAGTCGATCCGCGCGACGAGGTCGCGACCGTCCCACTCGACCTCCTCGCCCTGCTCGTCGAGGACCGGGATCGGCGGGAACGCCGGCTCGGGCAGCAGCAGCTGCGCCTGCGCGGCGGCGTCCGTGGTCGCGGTCGCCGCGGTCTCGGCGGCCGCCAGCGTCAGCTGCGTGCTCGGCTCGGGACGGCCCTCCTGCGCGCGCAGCATCGCGCGCTCGGCGCGGTAGACGATGTAGCGCTCGGCCACCCGCATGTGGCCGGCGAGCATGAGCTCCTCCTGCACGAGGTCCTGGACGGTCTCGACCGGGACGAACGGCCGGCCGAGGGCCTCGGCGCGCTCGCTGACCCGCGCGGTGATCGCGGCGGCGGGCTCGGAGTCGCCCTGCAGGGAGAGGAAGGCCTTGCGGATCGCCGCCTCGATCTTCGTCGCGTCCCACGCGACGACGGCGCCGGAGCGACGGACCAGCCGGAGGCCGCGCGGATCGCCGGACCCTCCCGCTGCGCCGTCGTCGGCGCGCTCCGCCGTGCCGCCCGCGCCCGGCAGCGCCTCGACGACGGCGCGCCGCAGGACGAGGGCCTTGGCGACCTCGAACTGGCCGGCCTCGATGAGCTGCGCCTCGACGAGGGCGGACAGGTCGTGCTCGGAGATGCGCCCCTCGGCGAGGCCCCCGGCGACGAGCCGCTCGCAGACGCGCTTCGTGATCGACGCGACGACCGCGCGCCCCGAGGCGGTGTCGGCGCGGCCCTCCCGGTGGGCGATCGCGAGCGTCGTCAGCGCGTCGGCGACCATCTCGGCGGCGATCTCGGGCGCGAACGGCTGGTCCCCGCCGTCGGGACCGGTGACCTGCAGGCCGAGGTCGCGGTAGATCGAGAACGACGGACCGGCCGCGAGGGCCGGGGCGACGTCGAAGGGCGGCCGCTGCGTGGCCGGCGTGCCGGCCGCGGCCTTCAGGTCGAGGTCGCGGAGGAGGTCGGAGAAGTCGAGCATCGTGATCGGGGGCTCCAGGGGGCGTCGGGTGGTCGGGCGGCGGTACGGGATCGGCGGGGTCAGAGCTCGTCGTCGGCGACGGCGACCAGGGAGCTGGACTTCTGGTACTCGGTGACGCGCCCCTCGAAGAAGTTCTGCTCCTTGCGGACGTCCATGAGCTCGGCGAGCCACGGGAGCGGGTTCTCGATCGGCTGCTCGTGCAGCGGCCGCAGCCCGCAGGAGGCCAGGCGACGGTCGGCGACGTAGTCGATGTACGTCGAGAACTCCTCGCGCGAGAGCCCGACGGCGGCCACCGGCAGGCAGTCGGCGATGAACGCCTGCTCGAGCGCGACGGCCTCGGCCATGAGCTCGCGCAGCTCCTCCTGGAACGCCGGGGTCCAGATGCCGGGGTTCTCCTCGACGAGCGCCGTGAGCAGGCGGCGGAAGAGCTCGATGTGGTTGCTCTCGTCCCGCAGCGTGTAGCGGAACATCGTGCCGATGCCCGGGAGCTTCCCCTGCCGGTAGAGGGCGAGGATCATCCCGAAGAGGCCGTAGAACTGGGTCCCCTCCATGCACTGGCCGAAGAGGAAGATGTTCTTGGCCAGCAGCTGCTGGTGCTCGGTGCGCGTGAGGTCGAGGTCGCGTCGCAGCGCGCGCGAGGCGTCGGTGACGAACCGGTTCTTCGCGTGGATCGTCGGGACGTCGGTGAACATCGCCTCGCACTCGTGCGGGTCGATGCCCAGCGAGCTGATCATGTAGAGCAGCGAGTCGGCGTGGATGTTCTCCTCGTGCGCGTGGCGCCCGAGGACGAGCTTCAGCTCCGAGGCCGTGACGAGCTCGCGCACGACGTGGATGACGTTGTCGCCGACGATCCCCTCGGCGGCCGAGAAGTAGCCGATGCCCATCCGGATGATCCAGCGGTCGACGTCGGAGAGCTGGAGCGGACTCCCGCCACCGCCGCGCCACTGCTCGACGTCGCGGCCCATCGGGACGTCCTCGGGCTCCCAGTGGTTGGCCTTCATCGTGCGGTAGAGCTCGTAGGCCCACGGGTACCGCAGCGGCGCGAGGTTGAACGTCATCGTCTCGCGGCCGTTGATGACCCGCTTGGCGGCGAGCGCGGCCTCCGCCTTCGCCTGGTCCAGGACGAACGAGCGGTCGCCGATCGAGTAGGTCTTCTGCATCGCCGTGCTCCGGGGTCGGCGGAGGGTCGGCGGCGACGACCTGCGGGGAGGCGACGTGCGCGGCCGCCCCTTCCGCGGGGGCGTTCCAACGACGTGGGCCAGGCGATCGGACTCGTCCGCGACGCGGCCCGCGAAGGACCGCGACGTGGCTTCACCGCTGCGCGACAGTGCCGGGCTCTCACCGGACTTCGCTGGGTTCCACGTGCCCCGTGATCGGGGTTCGATCAAGGTAGGTCGACAGTCGGACGGAACCGCTTGACATGCGGTCACGATGGGTTCATCGTCAAAGCATGGGACTGATCCAGATCCGCGACGTGCCCGACGACGTCCACCGGACCCTGAAGATGCGGTCGGCCGCCGCCGGGACGTCCCTGAGCGAGTACGTCCTGCGCGAGGTGCTGCGCAGCGCCCGCACGCCGACGCCCGAGGAGCTCGACGCGCGCATCCGGGCGCGGGTCGGCCCGCCCGTCACGACCGCCGACATCCTCGCCGCGCGCCAGGCGAAGTGCAACAACGGCAAGCGGCCTGACTGCTCGCCGCATCTCGATGTTTTCGCGGTTGAGCCGATAGATGCGCGTGGCCGCTTGAGCCGGTTTGGCGGAAAACACCTGCTGCTCGATTTCTTCGACATCCGACTGGATGGCGTCGCCGACCTCGAGGTACTGGTCGACGGCGCGGTTGCCGAGCGCGA
>JALRCL010000759.1 GCA_023268575.1 Patulibacter sp. | reverse complement strand
CGTTCAGGTCCTTCATCTTGGTCTCGGCGATCTCGCGCAGCTGGGCCTGGGTGATCTTGCCGACCTTGTCGCGGTTGGGCTCGCCGGAGCCCTTGTTCAGGTTGATCGCCTTCTTGATCAGGACCGCGGCGGGCGGCGACTTGTACTGCAGCGAGAACGTGCGGTCCTTGAAGACCGTGATGATGACAGGGATGATCAGGCCGGCCTGGGCGCGCGTCTCGTCGTTGAACTGCTTGACGAACTGCCCGATGTTGATGCCGTGCTGACCGAGCGCAGGGCCGACGGGCGGGGCCGGAGAGGCCTGGCCGCCAACGGCCTGCAGCTTGATCTGGGTCAGGACCTTCTTCGCCATCTCAGATCTTCTTCACCTGATCGAAGCCGACCTCGACGGGAGTCTCCCGCCCGAAGATCGACACGAGAACCTTGAGCTTGCCGGCATCGGGGGAGACCTCCGCGATCTCGCCCGAGAAGTCCGACAGGGGACCGGCGACGACCTTGACGGACTCGCCGACGGAGAACTGCGCACGCCGCTGCGCCTTGGTGGGCTGCTGGGCGCGCTTGAGGAGACGATCGATCTCCTCCTGGGTCAGCGGGATCGGCTCGTCGCCGGCCCCGACGAACCCGGTGACGCCGGGCGTGCCCTTCACGAGCTGCCACGAGTCGTCGTTGAGATCCATCTGCACGAGCACGTACCCGGGCATCGTGCGCTTCTCGGACGTGACCTGCTGGTTGTCCTTGACCTCGGTGACCGTCTCGGTCGGCACCACGATCTGGCGCACGGCACGCCGCTGCCCGAGAGACACCAGACGGTGCTCGAGCTTCTGCTTCACCTTGGCCTCGTGGCCCGAGAAGGTGTTGACGACGTACCAGCGATACATGGAAGTGGGGAAACCGGGGTCCGGAGGGCGGGACGAACGAGCGCGACGCTCAGATGATCAGGTCGACGAGCTCGGAGGCGAGCGAGTCGACGCCGCCCAGGAACAGGCCCGCGATGGCGCAGAACACGAGCACCACGCCGGTGCCCTGCGCGACCTGCGTGCGGTCCGGCCAGCGAACGCGCTGGAGCTCGGCCCACGAGGCGCGCAGGAACCCGGGGAACCGGGCGAGGCCCTTGCGGGGGACCGGCGCACCCACCGCGACTGCGGCGGGGGTGCCGGGCGCCAAGCCGCCACCACCACCCGAAGGGGTGGCGCTCAGGCGGGGGCGCTCCTCGTCATGTTCCTCGGCGGCCATGCTCGCGTCGAACCGGGGCGGTGAGGCCTACCGGGTCTCCTTGTGGGAGGTGTGGCTCCGGCACCAGCGGCAATACTTGCTGATGGTCAGCCGGTCGGGCGTGTTGCGCTTGTTCTTCTTCGTCTGGTAGTTGCGGCGCTTGCACTCCTCACAGGCGAGGGTGACTGCGACGCGGACATCTCCGCGGGCCATCTGGGCTCCCGTACGTCGATGCGGTCAAGTTCTGCTGGCCGGTCCGCGGAGAGGCGACCCGACAAGAGAGACCCACCAAGCGGCAGGTCCGGCGAGGGAGCGTAGCGGATGGCCCCCGTCCGGCGCCGTGCGCCCGGGTTCGCCCTGCATCCGCGGCGATTCCGCCGTCCAGGATCGCACGGCCCGCGGACGCCGCGGGAGTCAGGCCCGCGCGCTCGTCTGCGGATCCAGACGCGTCATGGTCACGCGCACCTCGGGATCGGCCTTGGCCTGGCCGCGGTACACCCCGCGGATCGGCGGGACGTCCTGGTAGTGGCGGCCGTGGCCGATCTTCACGTGGGTAGCGCCGGCCAGGACGCCGTTCGTCGGGTCCGACCCGACCCAGACCGGCTCGTCGCGCGCGCCGAGGCCCGGCAGCAGGGCCTCGACCCAGGCGTGCGTGGCGACCTCCATCGAGTCGTCGCCCCCGTCGGGGTCGCGGGCCCAGAGGTACCCGGAGACGTAGCGGGCGGCGATCCCGTGGGCGCGCAGGAGGACCACCGCGAGGTGGGCGAAGTCCTGGCAGACGCCCGCACCGGTGTCGAGGAACTGCTCGACGGTCGATCCCACGAACGTCGCGCCCGGCTGGTAGAGGAACCGGTCCCGCAGCATCTCCGTCGTCAAGCGGACGGTGGCCAACGGCGTCGTGGCGCGGGTGAGGTCCACGAGCTCCGCGAGGCGCTCGGGGGGTGGCTCCATGCCCGTCGGCAGCAGGAACTCCCCGGCCGCGATGTCGTAGGCCGTGGAGCGCAGCGCGTCCCACCCCGCCTCGGGTGGCTCGTCGGGCTCGGTCGTCGTCACGCGGGCGCGGACGTCGATCGTCAGGTGGTCGTGCGGCCGGTCGACGCCGAACTCGACGACCTCGGCCCCGAAGTAGTCGACGTAGCGGTGCAGGCGCGTCTCGGGGTCGGTCCGGACGTGGAACTCGTCGCAGCGCTGCAGCGACGTCGTCGCCGGACGGGCCCGGAGCGCGTTGAGGTTGTCGACGACCTCGCCGTCGTAGCGGTACTGGGTGACGTACTCGATGCCGAAGTGCACGGTGAGGAGAGGGTGACGGAGCGGGCGGTCAGGAGACGGAGAAGGCGACCGGACGCAGCGCGCCGGAGAAGTAGCGGTCCGAGATGTCGCGGTCGACCGCGTCCAGCTCGTCCTGCAGGACGACCGCGCGCTCCAGGAGGACGCCGCGATCGGCGGCCTCCAGCCGGCGGCGGTGGAAGTCGAGGTCCGCGGAGAGGCGCGAGAGCCGCAGGACGGGGGCGCTCGAGCGCAGGTGCGGGTCCGCGCGCTCGACGGCGTCCTGGACCCCGGCGACGTGCGCGGCCACGGAGTTCGGGTAGTCCCGCTCGAAGAGGAGGAACCGCGCGACGTGGGGCGTGTCCGGCGGGCCGGAGGGCGAGCGCCGGAACGCCTGCTCGCCCCCGACCGCCCGCAGGAGCGCTCCCGCCTGGCCGTCGAGCTCGCCCGCCTCGACCGCGGCGGCGGTGCCGCTGACCACCGGCAGGGCGACGCGCAGCATCCGCAGGAGCACGCTGGCGCCCTCGAGGCGCTCCCCCGCGGCGAGGAACGCGCTGGCCTCGTCGCGCAGCATCGTCGAGCCCATGAGGCCGAGGAAGAGCGTCGAGCGCTCGCGGACGATCCGGAACGCCTGCGAGGGATCCTGGAGCAGGCCGTCGGGCGTCACGGAGAGCAGCTCGAGCGAGAGGGTGTTGATCGCCTCCCACATGTCCTGCGGCACGACGTCGCGCAGGGTCCGGGCGCTCTCGCGCGCCCGGCGGACGCACGCCACCACGGAGGCGTCGCGGTCGGCGTCGAGCATGAGGCCCTGGAGCGCGACGTCCGCGTTCACCGGGCCGCCGTCCCAGCCGGCGCCCATGATCGCCATCGCCGGTCCCCACGAGAGGTTCACCCCGACGGGGTCGTCCGGGCGCCCCTGGAGGTCCGCGGCGAAGACGCCCTCGAGCATCCGGGCGGTGTGGTGCGCCCGGGCGACGTAGCGCCCGAGCCAGTACAGCTCGTGCCCGATCCGGGCGAGCATCAGGAGCCCGCCCCGGTCTGCTGCTGCTGCTGCGCCTGGCCGGACCACGCGCCGCCCCAGCGGACCTCCGGCAGCGCCGGCAGCAGCCGCTCGCCCGGGCTCGCCGCGCTCTCGGTGTCGACCGGCTCCTCGGCGCGGTCGCCCTCGAGCACCCACGTGTCCTTCGACCCGCCGCCGCGCGAGCTGTTGACGAGCATCGACCCCTCCTCCATCGCCACGCGCGTGAGGCCCCCGGGGATGACCCGGATCGACTCGCCGAAGACCGCGAACGGCCGGAGGTCGACGTGGCGCGGCGAGAGGCTGCCGTCGCCGAGCACCGTCGGGACGGTCGAGAGCTGGACGACCTCCTGGGCGATGTAGCCGCCCGGGTCGGCGAGGACGGCCCGGCGGGCCGCCTCGAGCTCGGCCTTCGTCGCGTGCGGGCCGATCACGACGCCCTTGCCGCCGGACTCGCCGGTCGGCTTCACGACGACCTCGTCGAGCCGGCCGAGGATGTCGTCGCGCTCGTCCGGGTCGCTCATGCGGTAGGTCGGGACGTTCTGGAGGATCGGCTCCTCCCCGAGGTAGAACCGGATCATGTCCGGGACGTACGGGTAGACCGCCTTGTCATCGGCGACGCCCGTCCCGAACGCGTTGGCGATCGCCACCGTGCCGGAGCGGTAGGCGCGCAGGAGGCCCGGGACGCCGATGACGGAGTCCGGGCGGAAGTCCAGCGGGTCGCAGAAGTCGTCGTCGAGCCGGCGGTAGATGGCGTGGACGCGCTCCAGCCCACGGGTCGTCCGCATGTAGCAGACGTCCCCGCGCACGACGAGGTCGGACGCCTGGACGAGCTCGACGCCCATCTGGTGCGCGAGGAACGCGTGCTCGTAGTACGCCGGGTTCAGCGGGCCGGGGGTCCAGACGACGACCGTCGCCTCGTCGTCGTCGGCCGGCGCCACGGCCCGCAGGGCCTCGAGCAGGATCTGCGGGTAGTGGTCGACGGGCCGGACGCGGTAGCCGTTGAAGAGCCGCGGCGCCAGGCGCGTCATCGCGTTGCGGTTCGCTAGGACGTACGAGATCCCCGAGGGGGTCCGGACGTTGTCCTCCAGCACCCGCCAGGAGCCGTCGGCGTCGCGCACGAGGTCCAGGCCCGCGACGTGGGCGTAGACGCCGCCCGGGGGCCGGACGCCGACCACCGGGCGCGCGAAGTGGGTGCGGGACACGACGAGGCGCCACGGCACGAGGCCCTCGCGGACGATCTCGCGACCGTGGTAGACGTCGTCGATGAACTGGTTCAGCGCCCGCACGCGCTGCGCCAGGCCCCGCTTGATCGTCGCCCAGTCCTCCGCCGGGATGATCCGCGGGACGAGGTCCAGCGGGAACGGGCGATCGACCGCCTGGCCGTCGGGCCCGATGGTGTCGAACGTGATGCCGGCCTGCAGGAACGTCCGGTCGCGCCGTCGTCCGAGCGCGGCGAGCTGCTCGGGCTCCAGCGCGCCGACGGCGCTCATGAGGCGGTCGGCGTGCTCGCGCGGCGCGCCGTCGGCGGTGACCGCCTCGTCGTAGAACCCCTGCGGCGACTCGTAGGGCAGCGTGGCGGGGTGGGGCATCTCGGTCGACACTATCCAGGCGCGCCGCGCGGGTCGGTTGCGACGCGCGGACAGGGGACCCGGTGCCCGATGCGCCGCGACGGCGAACCCCGTTCGCCCGATCGGTGCGCGCCCCCGCCGGCCGGGGGGCGCTGCGGGCCGGCTCTGCGGCGCCT
>JALRCL010000849.1 GCA_023268575.1 Patulibacter sp. | reverse complement strand
GACCACATCTACTTCACCGACCGCGGCGTGATCGTCGAGCACGGGGCGCCGCCCGAGTTCTTCGGCAACCCGCAGGACCCGCGCACCCAGGAATTCCTCAGCCAGATCCTGTAAGCGCGGGACGGCGCCGAGGAGCGCCCGCTCGTCGGTGTCGGCGGGGACGAGCGCCAGCACCCGGTCGTCCTGCGCCGACGCGATCCACCCGAGCCCGCGCAGCGCGACGACGGCCTTGCGCGCGTGCTGCGCGTCGCGGACGGGGGCGAACGAGGCCGGGCGCCGCCGGTCGGAGAGCCGCAGCCCGACCGGTGCCGCCGCGGCGGCGAGCTGGCGCAGCTGCAGCTCCGGTTCCAGGAGCGCGGCGAGCAGCGCGTCGTGGGCCCGGCCGACGCCACGGGTCGCGGCCGCCGTGCGCTCCCGGACGAGCGCCGGCATCGCGCCGAGGTAGGAGCAGAGCCGAGCCGGGACGTCGCGCAGCGCCGGCTTCTCCTCCTCGGTGGCGGCGTCCAGCATCCGCTGCCACACGAGCTGGACCTCCTCGCCCGACGCGGCGACGATCGCCCCGACGGAGGCGCCGGCGGCGACGTACCCGAGCAGGCCGGTGCTGGCCTGCGCGATGTCGAGCCCGCCGTACGGTGCGTCGTCGGCGACGAGCGCGAGCAGATCCGCGAGCGCGCGGTCGTCCGCCGGGCCTCCGGGCACCTCGACGTGCTTCGCGCGAACGCGGGCGATGTCGGCCGCGAGCGTGCTCCGGTCCAGGCGCGCGAGGATCCGGCGCACGATCGCCCCGTGGGCCGGCGGCGTCGCGGCAGCGGTGGCCTCGTGGGGCTCCCGCGCGGGGAGCTCCGCGGCCGCGAGCAGGAACAGCAGGCCGCAGCGCCCGCGCCAGGTCCCGAGGTCGAGCCGGCTGAGCTGCCCGAAGCGCCGGATCCGGTGACGGACCGTCTCGCGGTGGAGCCCCAGGGCGGCCGCGGTCGCGCCGATGTCGCAGCGCTCGGCGACGAAGGCGCGGGCGGTCACGAGGAACGCCGCGCCCGACGGGGCCGCCGAGACGCGCGCCAGACGGTGGCGCAGGGCCGCGACCGCCTCCGGCGCCGAGCGCAGCAGGCGCTCGACGAGCAGGTCGCGGTCGCTCAGCGGCCCCGCCCGTCCCGTGAGCCGCGCGACGTCGGCGACCTCGCGCAACCGCTGGATGCGGGTCGCGGCGCTGCCGGAGACGCTCTGGGCCTCGAGGACGGCGATCGCGCCGGGCAGCGCCGGGAGCGTCTCGCCCGCCGGTACGCGGACCTCGACGTGGCCGCTCGCCGTCGCCGCGACGAACGCCGCCCGGCGCAGCGTCCGGGCGATCTCGGCGTGCTCGCTCGCCGAGGCGCCCGGGCGATGCACGACCGCGAGGCGGTCGGCGCCGAGCCCCTGCGCGGGCGCCGCCGCCGCGCGGTCGGCGCCGGCGAGCGCAGCGCGCGCCTCTCGCTCGTCGTCGACGCGCTCGTCGTCGACGAGGACCGCCGCCCGGGTCGCGACGACGGCGAGGACGCGCGTGAAGAGGAAGCCGCGGCCGCAGGCGTCCAACACGATCGGCAGCTCCTCGGGACGCGCCTGGCGCAGGACGTGGGTCGCGATCGCCGCCCCTGCGATGGCCCACGTCGTCAGGACGTCGTCCATCGTCACGCCCCAGACGGCCATGATCTCGAGGAAGAACGCGCTGACGCGCTCGACCTCGTCGGGGGTGCACTCCCGCTGCTCGACGATCATCGCGAGCGTCAGCAGCGTCCCGGCGCGCATCCCCTCCCGCAGCAGACCGTCGCGGACCCCGCCCGGCAGTGCCGCGACGGTCGGGGCGTCCTGCAGCGCCCGCTCGAGCTGGTCGGTCACGAGCGCCGCGACGTCGACCCGGGAGACGACGCGGGCCATGGTCGCCGTGGGCGGTCGCGGCGCCGCGGGCCGCCGGGCGGGCCGGCCGGGAGGCGCGCCGATGGCGCTCGGAGCGCGGGACGCGCTCGCCCGCGAGACCTGTCGTCCCTGGTTCACCATCGCGTGCTCGTCGGGCACCCGCAGGCGGCCACGACTAACGGGGACGGCCGGGCGCTCGGTCGCGCGCGAGCACGAGGGGCTGTGCGTCGGCCCCTGGCGCTGCCGCACCTTCCGCCGCCGGGCGGTCGCCCGCGCGAAGGCACGCGACGGCGGACTGCCGGTCGTGGACGCCGAGGCGGCGGTAGATCCGGCGCACGTGGGACTTCACCGTGTTGCGCGTGAGGAACAGCCGGGTGCCGATCTCGGCGAACGTCAGGTCGGTTCCCAGGAGCGCGGCCACGCGCTGCTCCGCGGGGGAGAGCACCGGGCGAGCAGCGTCGGCGACGCCCGGCCGGTCGACGACCCCGTCGGTCGCCTCGCCCGGATCGGCGGCGCGATGCGCGGCGGAGGTCCACCGGTGGGCCTCGCGATCGGCCGGCGCCCGGGGCGCCTCGTCGACCGCGCGCGCAGCGCCGGAGGACGGGAACGCCGTGGCCGGGCCGGCTGAGC
>JALRCL010000764.1 GCA_023268575.1 Patulibacter sp. | reverse complement strand
CGTCACCCGAGCCGGTCGCGGCCTGCGCGGCGCTCGCCGCCACGGTCCTCCTCGTCCAGCGCCGGGCCCAGCCGCTCGCGGTCAGCACCGGCGTCTGGGTCGTCCTCATGGTCCAGACGGCGCTCGGCGTCGATGCGGACGCGAGCGTGCTGCCCGCCGCGGCGGTCGCCCTGGCGATGTTCGCGCTCGGCCGCTACGAGCGGCCCGACCGCGCCCTGACCGGCCTGCTCGGCGCGGTGATGGCCGCCTACGCCCTCGTCCTGTCGCTGCCGGACCGCTCGCTCGCCGACGGCGCGTTCGCGAGCGTCGCGTTCCTCGTCCCGTTCCTCGTCGGGCACGTCCTGCAGCGCGTCCACCTCGACGGCCTCGCCGAGCGCGACGACGCGCGGCGCGAGCTCGGCCGCCGCCACCCGGCGGGCACCAGCGCGGGCGTGACCTGGCAGCGCGAGCAGATCGCCGCGGAGACGCTCGCCCTGCTGCGCGGCGAGCTCGCCGGCACGGACGACCCGGGCGCGGCGCGGCGCGACGCGACCCTGCGGCGGCTCGGGGCCGCGACCGGCCTCCCGGCGCCGGCCGACGACGACCTGCCCGGGCTCGGGGACGTCCCCGAGCTCCTGGAGACGGTGCGCCGGGCCGGAGCCGAGGTCGAGTGGCGCGAGGAGGGCGAGCCCCTGCCGCTGGCCCGCGACCTCGAGCTCGCGCTGCACCGGGTGCTCGAGGAGGCCCTCGGCAACGTCGTCGAGCACGCCGACCCGCCCCGCGCGACCGCGACGCTGCGGTGGGAGGAGGACGTCGTCGAGCTCGAGGTCCTCGACGACGGTCATCCGCCGACGGGCGACCCCGGCCGGGGCGCCGGGCTCATCGCGATGCGGGAGCGGGCCCGTACCTGCGGCGGGACCTTCTACGCCGGACGCCGGCCCAGCGGCGGCTACCGGATCCGGGTCCGGCTGCCCCTGGACCCCGATCAGCCGCCGGTGCGCACGACGAGCACGGCGCCCTCGGCGACGACCTCGTCCCCGTCGCGCAGCTGACGGCCGCGCCGGTCGTCGACCTCGCCGTTGACGGTGACGGTGCGGGTGCCCAGCAGCGCCTTCGCCTCGCCCCCGGACCCGACGAGGTCCGCGAGCTGCAGCAGCTGCCCGAGCCGGATCCCGTCGCCGCGGACGCGGATCTCGCGCGCGCTCATCGCTCCGGCCCCCCGCCCTCGCGATGCGCTCGCAGGCGCTCGGCCAGCGATCCGTCCTCGCCCGGCACCCGCCGACGCAGCCACAGCGCGCTGGGGTGCTGCCGCGACCGGTCGTAGGCGGGGACCGCCGCCGCGAGCCGGTCGCCGTGCTCGCGGTGCAGGTGGTGGTGGGCCAGGACGACCTCCCACGCCGGATCGCCCTGCAGCAGCGCCTGGACGAGGTACTGCTCGTTCCAGAACCAGCCGTTGGCGAGCCACTCGCGGTGGTAGTCGTAGGGCAGCAGCACGTCGTGGACGTGCAGCAGGACGCCGGGCGCCAGCCGCGGCACGAGGTCGAGGTAGATCCGCACGACGTCGCCGCCGGTGCGCACGACGTGCGTCGTGTCGACGAACAGGACGTCGCCCGCACCGAGCTCCTCGACCGCGGCGGCCGGGACCTCCTCCGCCGGAACGCGGCGGATGCCGTGGACGGCGGCCGCGGTCGGGGCGCGCGGGTAGGGGTCGTAGGCGGTGAGCTCGCCAGGGGCGCCGTCGGCGGCGTTGCGCTCGAGCGCCCGCGCGGTCACGAGGGTCGAGATGCCGCTGCCGAGCTCGACGACGCGGCGCGGCCGGACGTGGCGCACGAGCGCGTGGAGCGCCGCCGCGTCGAGCCCCTCGTAGAAGCGCAGCAGGTCGGCGCGCTCCGCCGGTGGGACCTCGGCCAGAGTCGGCAGCTCGAGCTCGGCGAGCCCGTCGCGGAGGGCTCCCTCGAGCAGCTCGAGGCCCGGGAGCGGGTCCCACGCCACGCCCGGCATCGGGTGCGGCGCGGTGAACGTCTCCGGCGGCAGGCGCTCCCACTCGGGCACCGGCCCCGCGTAGGAGCGCTCGACGACCCGGTGACGGCGCAGGTCCACGAGCCGTCGATCGTGGCGGGCCAGGGCCCGCCGCAGCGCGCCGCCGGCGGCGCGCCGCAGGCGTCCGGGCTCAGCAGCCACCGGCGACGGCGGGCAGGATCTGGAGCTCCTGCCGGTCGGCGACGGGCGTCCCGACGCCCTCGCCGAAGCGGATGTCCTCGCCGTCGAGGTAGACGTTGACGAAGCGGCGCAGGTTGCCGTCGTCGTCGGCGAGCCGCGAGCGGAGCTCCGGGTGCGCGACGAAGAGCGCCTCCAGGGTGGAGCCGACCGTGTCGCCCTCGATCTGGAGCGTGCCCTCGCCGCCGGTCGCGTCGCGCAGCTGCGTGGGGATCTTCACCTTCACCGTGGCCATCAGACCGTCACCTCCGTGCGTCCCTCGACGCGCTCGAACTGCTCGAAGCGGGGATCGATCTCGTGGCACTCGAACGTGCCCCGGACGACGTCGAGGGTCTTCAGGCCCTCGCCCGTGATCACGATCACGACGCGCTCGTCGGGGTCGATCGCCCCGGCGTCGGCGAGCTTGCGCAGCGTCGCCGTCGTGACGCCGCCGGCGGTCTCCGTGAAGATGCCGGTCGTCTCGGCGAGGAGGCGGATGCCCTCGCGGATCTCGTCGTCGGTGACCTGGCTGATCGTGCCGTCGGTCGTCCGGGCCAGCTCGATCGCGTACGGGCCGTCGGCGGGGTTGCCGATCGCCAGGGACTTGGCGATCGTGTCCGGCTTCACCGGCCGGCAGACGTCCTGGCCGGCCTCGAAGGCGGCGGCGACCGGGTTGCAGCCGGCGGCCTGGGCGCCGCTCATCGCCGGCAGCCCGCTCGGCGTGCCGGCGGCCTCGAGCAGCCCGAGGTCGATCCACTCCTTGAAGCCCTTGCCGATCTTCGTGAAGAGCGAGCCGGACGCGATCGGGGCGACGATCCGGTCCGGGACCGTCCAGCCGAGCTGCTCGGCGATCTCGTACGCGAGGGTCTTGGAGCCCTCGGCGTAGTACGGGCGCATGTTCACGTTGACGAACGCCCAGTCCTCGCGCTCGCCCGCGATCTCCGTACAGAGGCGGTTCACGTCGTCGTAGTTGCCGCGGACCGTGACGATGTTCGCGCCGTAGACCCCGGTCGAGAGGATCTTCTGCTCCTCGAGATCGGCCGGGATGAAGACGTAGGTGGGCATCCCGAGGGCGGCCCCGGCCGCGGCGACGGCACCGGCGAGGTTGCCGGTCGAGGCGCACGCGAGCGTCGTGAAGCCGAGCTCCTTCGCGCGAGCGGCGGCGACGGCCACGACGCGGTCCTTGAACGAGTGCGTCGGGTTCGCGGCGTCGTTCTTCACCCACACCTCGCGCAGGCCGAGGCGCTCGGCCAGGCGGTCGGCGCGGACCAGCGGCGTGCCGCCGGCGGGCAGGCCCGCCTCGGTCGCGAACTCGCCCGAGCCGGTCGGCGAGCCGGCGCCGAGCGGGAGGAAGTCGGCGTAGCGCCAGATGCTCCGCGGCCCGGCCTGGATCCGGCGGCGGATCGAGTCCACGTCGGACGCGTCGTGCTCGGCGTAGGCGACCTCGAGCGGGCCGAAGCACCGGGAACAGACGAACTGCGCCTCGAGCGGGTACGTGCTCGAGCACTCGCGGCAGATCAGGGACGTCGCAGCCATGGCTCTCCTCTTTTCGTTCGGGCCTTCGCCGGTCGTGTGGCGAAGGTCCGAAGGGAGTCCAACCACACATCTCTCTGGAATTGGCACCTCTTCGCGGCCGGCGGGTTCGCGATGGTTGCCGGAGCTTCAAAGGGCCAGTCCCTCCACTCCTCTGGATGCGTTCAGCTATGTCCGGGGCGGAACGATAGCAGGGGGTTCGGCCGCGCCGAGGCGCCCGTCGCGCGCCTCGGGGACGGCGTCGCGCGCGCCTCGGCGTGGCGCCGTCCCGCTCGTACCGGAGCGGGCGATCAGCCCGGCTTGCGGGCGGAGAAGTGCACGTAGCGATCCGACATCTCCGCCTTCGCGGGCGGCTTGTGGATGCCGTGGCGGCGGACGTCGACCCAGCCGGCGGTCGCGAACCAGTCGCGCAGGGCGACCATGTTCGGCACCCACCAGTTGAACGGGGTCTCCAGCGTCTGGAACCGCGCCATCGCCCGCCACGGCGACAGGACGGTCGCCAGCAGGGAGAACGTCTCCAGGGCGATGAGGCGCCCGCCGGGGCGCGTGCGCTGCGCCATCCGCTCGAGCGCGCCGACGGGGTCGCGCAGGTGCAGGAGCACCGCGCCGATGAAGACGACGTCGAACGGCTCGTCGTCGAGCTCCCCGGGGCCGAGCGTCTGCACGTCGCCGGTGACGCGGGTGACCGACGACCCGCGCAGCTCGTGCGCGAGCCGGAAGCCGCGCCCGAGCTCCATGTTCCGCTCGGCGATCTCGGCCTGCAGCCGCTCGCGGTGCACGGGCGGCCAGCTCGTGGCGTCGAAGTCCGGCAGGTCCAGCGCGGTGACCTCGGCGCCGCGCTCCTCCATCGAGAAGGACCAGTGGCCGTCGAAGGTCCCGACCTCGAGCACCCGCAGGCCGCGCATGTCGGCGGGCAGGATCCGCGGCGTGATCGGGCGGTGATCGACGAAGCCCGGCGTGGTGACGCCCGGCGCCAGCTCGATCGTGTGGTACCAGACCGGGTTCTCCGTCAGCGCCTCGCGCGCGGCGGTGATCCGGTCCTGGAGATCGCGGGGCTGCGTCACGCGCGGCAGTCTAGGGACAGGTCCCAGGGCGCGGGCGGCGGCGGGGCCGCCGGCGCGGCGCCACCGACCCCCGGCGAGGACGAGCAGGACCGCACCGCCGCGCGGCGGTGCGCGAGCGACCGGCGCGAGCACGCGCCGGTACGATGGATGGGCCGTGCCCGCCATCGACGAACCTCCGAGTCCCCGTGCCGTCGCTGCCACGTCCGCGGCTGGGCCTCGGCTCGCGCGCCGTCGAGCCGGTCGACGTCCCCTCGGCTGAGGTCGAGGGGCCCCAGATCGAGACCCTCGAGGCCAACGGCCTGCGCTGGGTCAACGTCGCCCGCCCCGGGCGGCTCGAGCTCGCCTGGCTCCGGGAGCACTTCGACTTCCACGCGCTGGACTACGAGGACGTCCTCTCGCGCAACCAGCGCCCGAAGGTCGACTCCTACGACGACTACATCTTCGTCGTCCTGCACTTCCCCGACTACGACAAGACGATCGGGCGGCTGAACGCCGCCGAGGTCGACGTCTTCGTCGGGCCGGACTTCGTCATCACGATCCCGAACCGGCCGCTGCGGACCATCGAGTACCTCTTCTCCCGCGCCGAGCAGCGCGAGGAGGAGCGCGACCGGCTGTTCACCAAGGGCTCCGGCTATCTGCTCTACCGGATCATCGACGAATGCGTCGACGCCTCGTTCCCGATGCTGCGCAAGATCGGCAACAAGCTCGAGCAGCTCGAGGAGGACATCTTCGAGGGCCGCTCGCGGGAGATCGTCCGCGACATCTCCAACGCGAAGCAGGAGATCATCAACTTCCGCCGCGTCGTGCGCCCGCAGCGCACCGCGCTGAAGGACCTGAACGTCGCGCGTCGCTACCTCGTCGAGGACGTCGAGCTGTACTTCGACGACATCAACGACGCGAACGAGCGGATCTGGGACATGCTCGAGAACTTCAAGGAGGTCTCCGAGGCGTTGGAGAGCTCCAACGAGTCGGTCCTCCAGCACGCGCAGTCCGACTCCCTGCGCGTGCTGACGGCGATCACCGTGATCGTCATGCCGATGACGCTCATCGCCTCGGTCTGGGGCATGAACGTCAAGGTGCCGGGCGAGGCCCAGGCGCACCCGTTCTTCATCCTCATCGGCGCGATGGCGGCGATGCTCGGGCTGATGATCTGGTGGTTCCGCCGCAACGACCTCCTGTGAGACGGGGCGCGGGCCCCAGCCCGTGCGTCGGCCGTCACGCCCGTCGGGCACGGCTCGGCCGGGCACGGGCGTCCCGCGATGACCGCTGCCGCTCCAGGGGGCGCGGGCCCCAGCCCGTGCGTCGGGCCGGGGCGGGCGGCTCAGCGCGCCGCCGTGGCGGCGCGCGTGAGGAAGATCCGGTGCAGCTGCTGCGAGCCGTCGGGCCGCGGCGCCACGGCGATCACCCGGAGGTCGGCGCGGACGCGCCCGCTGCGGGCGACGGCGCGGCGCTGCTTCGCCGACAGCGCGATGAGCACCTGACGCGACGCGCTGCCCTTGCCCAGCCGCGTGTTCACCGTCCGCGACCAGCTGCCGGCGGCCCGCAGACGCAGGGCGAAGCGGCACGCGGTCGTGGCGTCCGTGCAGCGCAGGCGGACCCGGATCCGCCCGCGGGCGTCGAGTCGCAGGGTGCGGCCCACGACCTTCGCCCGCGGAGCCGGCACGACCGGGGTCGGCCCGACGTCGGGCGTCCGGGCGTCCGGCGTGACGCCCGGCGTCGCGGCCCGGCGGCCGCCCGGGGGCGTCGCGTTCTGGACGGCCCAGCGCGCCGCCTCGTCGTAGACCTTGCGGGCCTCCTGCTCCTTCGCGCCGCCGCGCGACAGGTCGAGGTAGGAGCTGTACAGCAGGTGGGCCGTGGAGAGCGCGGGCTCGCCGTCCGCCGCCGCGTGGACGTAGCGCACGATCGTGCGGTCGGGGATCCGCCGACGCATGAGCTCGCCCTGCTGGCTGCCCACCGTGTCGTCGGACTCGCTGCCGTCCGGGTTGCGCCCGGCGTTGATCGTGAACAGCCGGCCGATCCGGTCCGCCTGCCGGGCCGGATCGAAGCTCTTCAGGCCCTCGGGGAACTTCGGCGGGTAGTCGAACCGCTCGTTCGCCGCGCTCGGGTAGAAGAACGACGCGACGAAGTCCTCCAGCCGCAGGCCGTGCAGCTGGGTGGCGTGCGGCAGCCAGCGGTCGAGGTCCATCGGCGCGCCGTCGGCGATGACGCAGTCGGCGAGGTCGGGCCGGATCATCGACGACATGACCGCGAGCTGCCCGCCCGAGGAGAGGCCGTAGATGCAGATCGGGGTGTTCGGGGCACGCTTGCGCGCCCGCTCCATCGCGTTGACGATGTCGGCGATCGAGTTCGTGAAGGTGGCTGGTGCGACCTGCATCGTCCTCGACATCAACGAAGCCCGGCTGGCTTTCTGCCGGGAGAGGATGGGAGTCCCGCACACCATTGCCGCCCGGGGTGACGGGTCGGAG
>JALRCL010000663.1 GCA_023268575.1 Patulibacter sp. | reverse complement strand
CCGGCGGTCGTCGCGGCCAAGCCGCTCTACCCGCCGCCCGCCTGACCCGCCGCGGCGCGTCCGCGGGCGGCCCGGGAAGCGCCGGGCGCGGTCGCTAACCTGCGTGGCCGTTGTCACCGACCCGACAGGGAGCGACATGGCGGACGCGTCCTACCCCGAGGACCTGAAGTACCACCCCGAGCACGACTGGGCCCGAATCGACGGCGACACGGCCGTCTTCGGGATCACCTGGTACGCGCAGGACGCCCTCGGCGAGGTCGTCTTCTTCGACCCACCGGAGGTCGGCGCCACCCTGACGGCCGGCGACTCCTACGCCGAGGTCGAGTCGGTGAAGGCCGTCTCCGACGTCATCGCGCCGCTGTCCGGCGAGGTGCTCGAGGTCAACGAGGCGCTGGAGGACAGCCCCGAGTCGATCAACGAGGACCCGTACGAGGCCGGCTGGCTCGTGAAGGTCAAGCTCAGCGACACGAGCGAGATCGACGGCCTGCAGGACCGCGACGCCTACGTCTCCTCCCTGAGCTGAGCCGGACCGCCGCTTCGTGACCCGCTACACGACCGCCACCGACGCCGACCGGGAGGCGATGCTCGCCGCCGTCGGCGTGGGCTCCGTCCGCGACCTCCTCGCCGAGCAGATCCCCGCCGCGCTGCTGCGCGACGAGCCGCTCGCGCTGCCCGACGGGCGCAGCGAGCAGGAGGTCTACGTCCACCTCCGCGATCTCGCCGCCGCGAACACGTCGGCCGAGGACGAGGTGACGTTCCTCGGCGCCGGGATGTACGACCACTACGTCCCCGCGCTCATCGACATGCTGCTCGGGCGCTCGGAGTTCCTGACGCCCTACACGCCCTACCAGCCCGAGGTCTCGCAGGGCGGGCTGCAGGTGATGTTCGAGTACCAGACCGCCATCAGCGAGCTGACGGCGCTCCCGGTCTCCAACGCCTCGGTCTACGAGGGCCCCTCGGCGGTCGGTGCGGCGGCGTACCTCGCGAAGCTCCACAACGGTCGGACGCGGATCGTCGTCTCGGCCGGCGCGCACCCGCACACGCTCCAGACGCTGGAGACGCTCGCGATCGGCTACGGCAGCGAGGTCGTCGTCGTGCCGCTGAAGGACGGCGCGACCGACCCCGAGGCCTGGGCCGCCGCGATCGACGAGGACACCTCGACGGCGATCCTCCAGCAGCCGAACTTCCTCGGCGCGGTCGAGGACGTCGCCGCGCTCACCGCGGCGGCGAAGGACGCCGGCGGCGAGAAGCTCGTCACCGTCGGCGCCTACGACCCGATCACCCTCGGGATCCTCGCCCCGCCGGGCGAGGTCGGCATCGACGTCGCCGTCGGCGAGGGCCAGACGCTCGGCAACCGCCTGGACTTCGGCGGCCCGTCGTTCGGCTTCTTCGCCGCCCGCGAGGCGTTCCTGCGCCGGATGCCGGGCCGGATCGCGGGGGAGACGACCGACGTCGACGGCCGCCGCGGCTTCGTGCTGACGCTCCAGACGCGTGAGCAGCACATCCGCCGCGAGAAGGCGACGTCGAACATCTGCACCTCGCAG
>JALRCL010000644.1 GCA_023268575.1 Patulibacter sp. | reverse complement strand
CCACGGCGAGCTCGTGCGTCGCGAGATCGCGCGAGCGATCGACGGTGACCGCCGGGCCGGCACCGGCTAGGATGGTTGGGGTCGATTGACCGGTCAGTCAGTGCGGTCGTCGGCTCCCCGGGTCCGCATGCGCGCCGCCGTCGTCCAGCTCCGCAGCACCCTCGACCGCGAGGCGAACCTCGCCGCGGCCGACCGCCTCGTGCGCCGGGCCGTCGCCGACGGCGCCGATGTCGTGCTGCTGCCGGAGAAGTGGCCGTTGCTCGGCCCGGCACGCGACGTGCGTGCGGGCGCCGAGGGGCTCGACGGTCCGGCGGTCGGCTGGGCCCGCGCGATCGCCGCCGAGCTCGGCATCGACCTCCTGGCCGGGTCGATCGCGCTGCGCCGGCCCGACGGGCGGAGCGCGAACACCGCGGTCCACGTGGCGCCCGACGGCCGGATGGCCGCGACCTACGGCAAGCTGCACCTCTTCGACGCGGACGTCGCCGGCACGCGGTACCGCGAGTCCGACGACGAGGACGCGGGGGATCGGATCGTCGTCAGCCGGCTCGCCGATGGGACGACCGACGTGGGCCTGACCGTCTGCTACGACCTGCGCTTCCCCGAGCTGCACCGCGCGCTCGCCGTCGCCGGTGCCCGGCTGCTGAGCGTGCCGGCCGCCTTCACCGAGCGCACGACCGAGGCGCATTGGGAGGTCCTGCTGCGCGCTCGCGCGATCGAGAACGGGGCGTTCGTCCTGGCGGCCAACCAGCACGGGCAGCACGCCGAGCGGCTGCGCACCGGCGGGCGCTCGATGATCGTCGACCCGTGGGGGACGGTGCTCGCCCGGCTCGGGGACGAGGACGAGGGCGTTGCCGTCGCCGATCTCGACCTCGCCGCCCAGGACGAGGTGCGCGCGCAGCTGCCCGTCCTGCGCCAGCGCCGTGGCGACGTGGCCGCGGCCCTCGCCGGGCGCCCCGACGGCGACCTCGCGGCCGGCTGGCGCCGCGTCGCGCCCCCCGATCCCGAGGAGCCCCGAACCTGATGGCCACGCGATCCGCCGCGAACCTCGAGAAGCGCCGGGCGATCCTCGACGCCGCGATCCGCGTCTTCGCCGAGCGCGGCTTCAACCACTGTCGCGTCTCCGACATCGCCGACGAGGCCGGCGTCGCCTACGGGCTCGTCTACCACTACTTCAAGAGCAAGGACGCGGTGCTCGACGAGGTCTTCCTCGAGCGCTGGGCCCTCATGCTCGAGGTCATCGAGCAGGCACAGGCCGACGCGGGGCTGACCGCGCGCGAGAAGCTCGCGAAGGTCGCGACGTTCATCGTCGAGAGCTACGGCCACCGCCCCGACGTCATGCAGGTCGTGATCGTGGAGGTCACCCGCCAGGCGAACACGTTCGGCCGCCGGCACTGGGCGACGATCCAGCGCGGTCACGACGGGATCGCCCAGATCGTCGCCGACGCCCAGGCGCGCGGCGAGCTGCGGCCGGACATCCCGCCGAGCTTCGCCGGCATCGTGTTCTACGGCGGGATCGAGCAGATCCTCACCTCCTGGATCTTCGGCCTCATGCCGGCCGAGCCCGACGATCGCCGGCGGGCGGTCGAGTACCTCGTGGAGACCCTTTGCGGGGGCCTCGACGCCCGCTGATCCCCGGAGCGCCGCCGTCGTCGACGTGCGGCGCGGGCCCGGAGCGGGTAGCGGACCGCTCGTGCGCACAGGACATGACCCGAATCGTGGATAGGATCGCCCCGATGGAGAACGAGCTCGTCAAGCGGCTCGCCTGGTCCGGCCTCGTCGCCGGCCTCGGCGTGGTCGCCAGCATCGCCGCCCAGCGGACGGCCGCCGTCATCTGGCGCCGCGTGTTCGGAGAGGAGCCCCCGGAGTGAGCGAGAAGCCCGAGCAGCCCCGCGAGGGCGGCGGCTGGGTGCCGTCGCCCGACCAGCCGGCGCCGCCGACCACGACGACGGAGTTCGACGCGCTCGTCGACGCCGGCTCCGCGGTCC
>JALRCL010000729.1 GCA_023268575.1 Patulibacter sp. | reverse complement strand
TCTTCGCTAACGAGGATCGAGTTAAGTAAGTCTCGCGTCGCGAAATCTTGCACAGATTCACAGTAAGCGATCCCTGCTCAGCCGGCCGGCGTGGCGTCCCCCGCCGGGGACGCTGCCGGGGAGACCGGCGCCCCGCCGCGGGGGGTCGGCTTCGCCCCGGCGACGCGTGCGATCCCGGCCTCCAGCAGGCTCGGGACGAGCGTCCCCGCCGCCAGCAGCCCGTAGCCGCTGCGCGAGGTGATCGCGTAGGGGCGGGCGGCGATCGCCTCGCCGATCAGCCCCGCCGCCTCGCGCGGGCGCAGGGCCGGGACCCCGCGGTAGGCCTTCGTCGGGGCGATCATCGGCGTGCGGACGAGCGGCATGTGGACGCCGGTGACCCGGACGCCGTCGCGCCGGACCTCGTTGGCGAGGCAGCGCGAGAACTCGTCCAGGGCGGCCTTCGACGCGAGGTAGGCCGCGAACCGCGGCGTGTGCAGGAGCAGGCCCTCGGAGAGGACGTTCACGATCTGGCCGTCCCCGCGGCGGCGCATGCCGGGAAGCAGCGCGAGCGTGAGCTTCACCGCCGCGTAGTAGTTGATCTGCATCGTCCGCTCGAAGTCGTGCATCCGCTCGTACGAGCGGTCGATCGGACGGCGGATCGAGCGGCCGGCGTTGTTGACGAGGACGTCGACGTGCCCGTGCTGCGCCTCGATCGCCGCGACGAGGCCGTCGATCGCCTCGTAGTCGGTGAGGTCGCAGGGGTGCACGCTCGCCCGCCCGCCGGCGGCGACGATCCGCTCGGCGACCGCTTCGAGCTCGGCGCGGCGCCGGGCGACGAGCGCGACCGTGGCGCCGGACTCGGCCAGCAGCTCGGCCGTCGCCTCGCCGATCCCCGACGAGGCGCCCGTGACGACGACCACCTTGCCGGCGACCGCGCCGCGCAGGCTGCCACCGGTCACGCGGCGGGCCGCGCGCAGCGTCGCCGGGGTCCGCGAGTAGGCGGTGAGCACCTGGTGGCGGGCGTCGCCGAGCGCGGCCGACGCGAGCCCGCCCGCGGTCGTGGCCGCGCGTGCCGCGACCGATCCGAACAGGGTGAGGGCGCCTCCGCGAGCCATGCCGGGCAGCGTACTACCGGCGGTAGGAATCGTCGAGCGCCAGCCCCGCCGTCCATGAGCCTTCGATGAGACGGGCCTCCCCGCGGACGACGGGCGCGGTAGAACCGGCGGGTCGCCCCGGCTCGCCGACCGGCGACCGCGCTCCGTCCCCCCGAGGGCGCGTCCCCCGCCGCGTCCGGCCGCAACGCCGCCGGGCGCACGACCGAGGAGGTCCCATGCCCGCCCCCACCCCCACGCGCCGCGCCCTCGCGCGCGCCACCGCCACCGGCCTCGCCGGCGTCACCGCCGCGGGCCTCCTGGCCGCGGTGCCCACGGCGGCCTCCGCCGCGAACCCGGCCGACCTGCGCCCGTACTACTCCGTCTTCTCGCGCGGCGGGGCGAAGATCCCCGGGCACGACACGCCGTGGACGCCGCAGGGCCTCGCCTACTGGGCCGAGCAGGACGCCCTCGTCGTCTCCTACTACGACGCGAGCGGCAAGCGGAACAGCCGGCTGGCGATCGTCGACCGCAACACCGGCAAGCGCAAGAAGCTCCTCGTCCTCAACACGAAGGGGCACGTCGGCGGGCTCGCGGCGTCCAAGCGCCACCTCTGGGTCGCCAACAACGGCAAGGTCGTGCGCTACCCGAAGTCGCGTCTCGCGGCGACCGGGAACCTCAAGACGGTGAAGGCGACGGGCAGCTACCGCGTCGCCGCGTCCTCCTACCTCACCTACAGCGGCGGCTCGCTGTGGGTCGGCTCGTTCCACGAGAAGCAGGGCGGCACCGCGTACCGCTACGACCTGAGCAAGAAGGACGTCCCGACCTCCGGCGCCCGCGCGGTGATGGCGACGCCGTCGCAGGTCCAGGGCATGGCGATCGTCGGCTCGAAGGTCGTCTGGAGCCGCTCGTTCGGCCGCAACAACCGCAGCAAGCTCGACGTGCGCCCGCGCAGCGCGCCCACCACCGGCGCCGGCCGCCGGATCGTCGCCCCGAACATGTCCGAGGGCATCGTCGTCGCGAAGGGCGAGCTGCGGGTCCTCTACGAGTCGAGCTCGTCGAAGTACGCCAACGCGAGCTACCGGGTGCGCACGATCCACCGCGCGCCCGTCGGCCGCGTCACGGGCTGAGTCCGGCCCCGCGCGGCTCGGTCTCAGGGCACGACGACCTGCCGCACCCCGCCGCCCTCGGCCATCCGGTCCAGGGCGGCGTTCAGGTCGTCCAGCCCGACCCGGTGGGTGAGCATCCGCTCGACCGGCAGGCGCCCCGCCCGGTGCAGCCCGACGAACCGCGGCACGTCGCGCCCGGGGATCGCGGAGCCCATGTAGGACCCCTGCAGCCGGCGCTCCTCGGCGACGAGGCTCACCGCCGGGATCCGCAGCTCCTGCGAGGGATGCGGCAGGCCGACGGTCGTCGTCGTGCCGCCGCGGGCGGTCATCGCGTAGGCGTCCGCGAGCGCCGCCGCGCTGCCGACGGTCTCGATCACGTGGTCGCCCCCGCGCCCGCCCAGGGCGTCGCGCACCTGCTCGACGACGTGCTCGCCCGCCGCGACCACGGCATCGGCGCCGAGCGCGCGGGCCAGGTCGAGCTTCGCCGGCTCGCGGTCGACGCCCACGACCGGCTGGGCGCCTGCCGCGAGCGCGCCAAGCAGCGCGGCGAGCCCGACGCCGCCGAGGCCGACGACGACCACCGCCTCGCCGGCCTGGACGCGGGCGGTGTTGATGACCGCGCCGGCGCCCGTCATCACCGCGCAGCCGAAGAGCGCGGCGACCTCGGGATCG
>JALRCL010000558.1 GCA_023268575.1 Patulibacter sp. | reverse complement strand
CGCCCGCCTCGTCGGCCGAGCGGGCGTAGAGCTCGACGAGGAGGTGCACGACGATCCGGTCGTCCTCGTGCGTGTGGAACCGGACGTGGCTGAAGAACTCCTGGGTGCCGGCGTCGCCGAGGGCGGCGAAGCTCAGCTGCTCGCCGGCCTCGGGGCCCGAGCAGCTCTCGACCTCGTCGGCGGGGACCGTCACGGTGCAGGACGCGACCCACGGGGTGCCCATGACGAGCCGCTCCCAGCGCGTGTCGTCGGCGACGAGCCGGCCGTCGCGGAAGAGCATGTGCGGCTGGTCGTGCATGCAGTCCAGGCACTGCACGACGGCCTCCTGGTGCTCCTCGACGGCGATCGCGGGCGTCCCGGTGGTGGCGTCGACGCGGTGGATGCCGTCGTAGTGGACGTGCAGCTCCAACGAGGTCGACCAGCACCGGTAGCAGCGCATCCACGGCAAGTTCCCGGACCCGGACATGGGCGGATCGTACGGCCCGGGGCCCCTCGGACCGCGGCCCGTCGGCGGATCGGCGGCGCTCCGCCGCGAAGCCGACGCGGTCTGCGGCCCGGCCGGCGCGCCGCAGATAGGCTGAGCGCCGTGCGTCGTCGCGTCATCACCGGAGTGCTCGCCCTCGCCGCGATCGTCGCGGTCGTCCTCGCCATCCGCTCGTGGACGGTCGACGACGCGGATCGGGCGCGCGCGAGCGTCGAGCGGTTCGGCAACGCCGTCGCCTCCAAGGACTACGGGCTGATCTGCGAGGACCTGCTCGCCGACGACCTGCGCGAGCGCCTGGCCGCGATCGGGCTGCCGTGCGAGCGCGCGCTGGCGACCGGCCTGGGCGAGGTTCGCGAGCCGCGCGTGCGGATCACGAGCGTCGCCGTCGCCGACGACCGCGCGAGCGTCGGGATCGAGACGACCGCCGCCGGGCAGCAGCCGTCGCGCGACGTCCTGCAGCTGCGCGAGACCGACGGCGAGTGGCGGATCGTGTCGCTGGGACAGGGCACGACGACCGCTGGTGCGCCTCCGACGCCGGCGCGAACCGCGACGACGCCCCGGGGGAGCGCGACGACGCCGGTCCCGGCGCCGCAGCTGCCCGCGCCGGACGCGCCGCCCAACGGCTTCGAGGAGCCCGGTGCGGCGCCGGCGCGCGGCTCGGCCGCGGCGGCCCGGGCCGAGCGCCGGCGCCAGCGCGAGATCCGCCGCCTGGCGCGCAAGGCGATGCGCGAGCAGGGCACGCGCGAGAAGTAGGCGCCGCGGCCCGCGGGCAAGCCGGCCCGGCCCGAGGCGTGCGTGGTGCGCCGCGTGCGTCGGCCGGCAGGGCACGCGACGTGCCCGGCGCGGTCGGCGTGCGCCGTGCGTCGCGTGCGTCGGCCGGCGGGGCACGCGACGTGCCCGGCGCGGTCGGCGTGCGCGGTGCGTCGCGCGCCTGAGCCGGCGGGGCGCGCGGCACGCCGGCGTGCGCGGTGGCGCGGCGGTCGCCGCGTCGCGCCCGTCGAGGCGGCGCGTCCCGCGGCGGTCAGTCGGCGCGGCCGGTGGCTT
>JALRCL010000521.1 GCA_023268575.1 Patulibacter sp. | reverse complement strand
CGAACGACGAGCGGACGACCGCGGCGGGCGGGCGCGCCTGGCTACTTGCCCAGCGCGGCGATCTGCGACGAGAGCCAGCTCGACTGCGCCTGCCACCCGGACATCGCCGTCTCGAGCCGACCGAACTGGGCGGTCAGGGCGGCTTCCTTCGCCTCGAGGAGCGAGTCGAGGTCCGCCATCCGGCGGCTGATGTCGGCGAGCGTCGCGTCGGACGCCGAGACGCGGGCAGTGAGCGTGCCGCTCGTGCCGGTGAAGCTCTTGATCGTCTCGGAGAGCCCGGTGAGCACGCCGGACGGGTCGCCGAGGGTGCTGCGCACCGCGGCGGGGTCGGCGGCGAGCGCGGCGCGGAGCTTCGTCTCGTCGAAGGTCAGCTTGCCCTTCACGGCGTCGGCCGAGTACGTCGCCGTCCCGCTCGGCGCGCCGGTGCTGATGCCGAGCGCCTCGAGCGGCAGCGACATGCCGCCGCCGGCGTCGGTGGCGACCAGCGCGTCGCGGATGCCGTTCAGGACGGCGTTCATCGTCGGGTCGGCGGCGAGCACGCCCTTCGTGCCGCTCGGATCGTTCGCGGTCTGCTTGCGCAGGAGGTCGACGGCGTTGTTGTACGCGTCGACGAACGCCTTGCCGGCCTTCGCCACCGCGTCCGGGTCGACGCCGGGGACGCCGACGTTCACCGTGGTGGGCGACGACGTCGTCGCCAGGAGGGTCAGCTGGACGCCCGGGATCGCGTCGGTCAGGACGTTCGAGGCCGAGCTGTGGGCGACGCCGTCGACGAGGACGGCGGCGTTCTGGCCGGCCTTCAGCTGCTCGTCGGACAGCACGCCGGGCGCCGACGCGCTGAAGCCGCTGGCCGCGCCGGTCTCGCGGGACGCGAAGACGATCCGGTCCTGGCCCCCGACCGTCGTGCGCGACGCCACGACGTGGAGGCTCGCGTCGCCGTTGATGCGGGCGACGAGGTCGTCGAGCGTCGTGCCCGCACCGACCTGGATCGTGTCGCTCCAGCTGCCGCCCGCGAGCGTGATCGTGCCGTCGGCGGCCGGCGGGGTGAACGCGTACGAGGCCTGCGACGCCCGAGCGAGGCTCGTGACCTCCAGCTGGTAGCCGCCGGCGGCCGCTCCGGCGCTGACGGTCGCCGTCGCCTTCGTCGGGTCCGCGACGCTCGCCGTCTGGCGGTTGCCGAAGAGGGCGGGGTCGGTCAGCGCCTGCGCCGCCGTGCGGAGGCTGTTGAGCGTCGTGATCGCCGTCTGGACGGCGGTCTTGGCGTTCGTCTCGTCCGTCTGCTGCGTCGTGAGGCGCACCCGCGGCTGCTTCTCGATCGCCATGAGGCTCGTGATGATCGAGTTCGTGTCGAGCCCCGACGCGAGGCCGCCGATCGACATGCTGGGCACGTCAGGCCTCCTGGTCGACGCGACCCGGCACGCCGGCGCCGCGCTGCGGCTCGACGCCGCCGGCGACGATCTCCATCGCCTCGGTCGGCGGCACGCGGCGCACGACCTGTCCGTCCGCGTCGACGAGATCGATCTTCACCCGCGTCGCGTCGCTCGTGTCGTAGCGGAGCTCGAGGCCCTGGTCGCGCAGCTCCTGCAGGCGCGCGAAACCGGCCTCGATCTGCGCCAGGACCTCCGGCGGCGGGCTGGAGCCGACGCCGTCGAACTGCTCGACGTCGTCGGCGGGACGGACCGGCTCCGGGGCGTCGGCGGGCGTGGAGCGGCCGGCGCGCTCGGGCGTCGTCACGATCGAGATGCGGTCGGTGCTGCGAACGTCGCTGATCATGGTCTCCGGGTTCCCGCGGCGCCGGGAAGGTCGAGGTCGAACGCCGGACGGTCACGCCGGTGATCGTCCGAACGTCCGCAACCTTGAACGCTCGGCGCTCGCCCTCCCACCCCTGCCGGACGGATGTCGACGACAAAGGTGTCCGCCGCTCAGGTTCTGGGTGATACAGCGCACACAAGGCCCGGCGCCGGGGCTCAGGCCGTGGCCGCGGCGGCGGACAGCCCGAGCAGCGCGACCGACCGCTCGCGCATGACGTTCTTCTGGACCTTGCCGGTCACCGTCATCGGGAACGCCTCCCCGCAGACGACGTAGCGCGGCACCTTGAAGTGGGCGAGTCGCCCGGCGCAGAACTCCCGCACGCCGGCGGCGTCCAGCGGCGCCGCTCCCTCGCGGACCTGCACCCAGGCGCAGAGCTCCTCCCCGTAGCGCTCGTCGGGGACGCCGACGACCTGCGCATCGACGATGTCCGGGTGGGTGTAGAGGAACTCCTCGACCTCCCGCGGGTAGACGTTCTCCCCACCGCGGATGACCATGTCCTTCGCGCGGCCGACGACGTTGAGGTAGCCGTGCTCGTCCATCGTCGCCAGGTCGCCGGTGTGCATCCAGCCCGCCGCATCGATCGCCTCGGCCGTCTTCTCCGGGTCCTCCCAGTAGCCCCGCATGACCGAGTAGCCGCGCGTGCAGAGCTCGCCGACCGCGCCGCGGGCCACCGTCCGGCCCTCGGGGTCCACGACCTTGACCTCGAGGTGCGGCCCGACCCGGCCGATCGTGCCGACGCGTCGCTCGAGCGGGTCGTCGCGTCGCGTCTGGGTCGAGACCGGCGAGGTCTCGGTCATGCCGTAGCAGATGGACACCTCCGCCATGTGCATCTCGTCGACGACGCGGCGCATGACCTCCGTCGGGCACGGCGAGCCCGCCATGATCCCCGTGCGCAGCGACGAGAGGTCGTGCGCGCCGAACCCCGGATCGCCGAGCATCGCGATGAACATCGTCGGCACGCCGTAGAGCGACGTGCAGCGCTCCGCGGCAACGGCCTCGAGCGTCGCCGCGGGCTCGAACGCCGGGGCCGGCACGACGATGCAGGCCC
>JALRCL010000502.1 GCA_023268575.1 Patulibacter sp. | reverse complement strand
CGCCCACGGGATCGCCGACGCGGTGAAGGAGCGCCTCCTGCGCGCGTACTTCACCGAGGGCGAGCTGCTGAGCGACCACGAGACGCTGGTGCGGCTCGGCGCCGAGGCGGGCCTCGACGCCGACGAGGCCCGCGAGGCGCTGGCGTCGGACCGCTTCGCCGCGGCGGTCCGCGAGGAGCTCGTCGAGGCCCACGACCTCGGCCTCCAGGGCGTGCCGGCGTTCGTCTTCGACCGCCGCTCCCAGGTCACCGGCGCGCAGCCGGCCGACCTGTTCCTCCAGGCGTTGGAGCGTGCCTGGGCCGCCTCCGCGGCCTGACCGGCGCGGCACGCGTTTCGACGCCGGGCGCAGCGGGGACCGGGGCCCCATGAGCGACGAGCGCGACGTCCAGGACGTGCAGTCCGAGCTGGCGGTTTGGATCGGCGTGGGCCTGGCGCTCGGCGCCGGGATCGGGGTGCTGCTCGGCAACCTCGCCCTCGGCGTCGGCGCCGGCCTCGCGGTCGGCGCGGTCGTCGGGGCCCGGCGCCTGCGTCGCGAGGAGGAGTGACGAGCCCGCCGCGAGTCGGCCGGCGGCTCCTGGCTCAGACGGGGTCGTCGAGGATCGCCGCGGCGGCCTGGAGCATGATGGGCTTGATCCGCTCGAACCGGCCCGCCAGCGCCTCGGCGCCCCAGATCGGGATGGCGGAGGTGAGACCGCGGACGAGAGCGATCGAGGCGTCGATCGCGGCGGGCAGCCGGGGGTCCTCGACCCATTCGGGGAAGAGCACCACGGCGTTCTGCAGCAGCAGACCGGTGATCCGGCCCTCGAGCTCGCGCAGGGTCGGAGCGAGCTCCGGCTCGGCCCAGACCGCGGCCCACATCTGCGCGACCGCCAGCGACTCCGGCGAGGTGAACTCGCGCCACAGCTCGTCGAGGACGAACGCCCGGTGCTCCGGCGTCCGCAGGCCGCCGAGGTCCAGCCGCTCGAACGCCTGCGCCGCCAGCCGCAGGGCGAGGTGCTCGACGGCCGCGACGAGCAGCTCCTCGCGGGCCGGGAAGTGGTGCATCACGGTGCTCTGGGCGACGCCGGCGCGCTGCGCGACCCGCCGCGTCGTCAGCCGGCCGTAGCCCTCCTCGACGAGCGTCGCCGCCGTCGCGGTGACGATCGCGTCGCGGGTCCGCTCTCGCTGCTGCACGCGCGTGAGGCGCGGAGCGTCGGACCCGGATCCGCGTTCGTCGATCACGTGATCGGCGATGCTACAGTGCCCTCGCCGATCAGCTGATCGATGAGGAGGCTGCCGTGGTCCACGTCCCACCGCACCGGCCACGGGCCGGTGCCCAGCACCCCGCGCGGGTGGCCCGATGACCGCCACGGCCGGCGCGCTGCCGCGCCCGAGCGACCTGGCGCTGCTGCCGCGCGCGGCCTACCACGCGTCCGTCGTCAGCGACTACGCGCTGCGGACCGGGCTGGCGAGCGCGATCGCCGCCGCGTCGCTGCCCACCGCGATCGGCCCGGTGGCGAAGGTCGAGCGCCGACGGCTGGCCTTCTACGCCGAGCTCGCGGCGTCGCGGGACGCGGACTTCGTCTTCGTGCCGCCCCAGGGCACCGCCGCCGTCGACGTCCGCGCGGGCCGCGCGAACGGCCTGCCGCCCGACGGGCGCGTCGAGCTGCTGCGCTTCCCCAGCACGTACGTCGCCCGCAACCCGGAGCTGCGCCGCAGCTACGCCCGGCACGTGCGCAACGCGACCGCGCGCGCCCAGCACTGGCGCCACGCCGACGGACCCCGGCCGACGCTGCTGGTGATCCACGGCTTCGGCGCCTCGCCCGCGTGGTTCAACAGCGCGTTCTTCTCGCTGCCGCGGTTCTTCGCCGAGGGCTGGGACGTCCTGCTCTTCACGCTGCCCTTCCACGGCTCCCGGCGCGATCCGCGGGCCGTCAACGGGCTCGGCCTCTTCGCGCAGGGGCTGGCGGGGTTCAGCGAAGCGCTGCTGCACGCGATCCACGACCTGCGCGTCGTGCTCGAGCGGCTGCGCGGGCAGGGCGTGCCGCGGATCGGCGTGACCGGCCTGTCGCTCGGCGGCTACACGAGCGCGCTGTTGGCCTCCGTCGACCACGACCTGGACTTCGTGATCCCGAACGCCGCGGTCACCTGGCTGCCGCCGATGCTGAGGGCGTGGTTCCCCGCGAGCACCGCCCTGCGCGCGGCCCGCGCGCTCAGCGGCATCCCGCAGGACGTGCTCGAGCAGGCGCTCGCCGTCCACTCGTCGCTGACCTACGCCTGCCGCGTGCCGCACGACCGGCGCCTGATCGTCGCCGGCCTCGGCGACCGGCTCGCGCCGCCCGAGCAGAGCCTCCTGCTCTGGGAGCACTGGGATCGGCCGCGGCTGGAGTGGTTCGCCGGCAGCCACGTGATCCACCTCGGCCGCCGGGCCTACCTCGACGCGATGCGCGACCTCGTGCAGCACCCACGCAGCGACGGGGACCGAGACGGCTGACCATCGCTCAGGTGCTGCGGAGGAACAGGCCGATGACGATCGCGGCCGTCAGGACGAGCCAGAGGAGGAACGCGCGGCGCAGCGCGAGCGGCGCAGCGCGCAGCTCCATGAAGTCGGCGCCGACGAAGTGGATCTTCACGAAGGCGACGGCGAGCACCGCGACGGAGGCGACGGTGACGCCGTCCCCGTCGCTGAACCACCCGTGGTCGGTGCCGATCCACCACGAGGCGAGCGTGGCGAGGATCAGCAGCAGGCCGACGACCGTCGTGCGGTGCCGGAGGATCGAGCTCGTGGTCATGGATCAGTGGGCGAGGTAGAGGAGCGGGAAGAGGACGATCCAGAGCAGGTCGACCATGTGCCAGAAGGTCGCGCCACTCTCGACGTACGAGCGGTGGGTCGCGTCGATCTCCGGCCGGCGGGCCTGGACCAGGCAGTAGGCGAGGATCCCGACGCCGATGCAGACGTGCAGCAGGTGGATCCCGGTGAGCCCGAAGTAGTACGTCCAGAACTCGTTGGTGAGCATGCCGATGTCGGCGTCGACCTTCGCGCGGTACTCGAAGAACTTCACGACGGCGAAGGTCACGCCGCACGCGATCGCGCCCGCGAACAGCCGCACCGCGAGCGTCGAGAGACCTCGCCGGAACGCACGGACGCCCGTCGCCACGAGCAGCGAGCTGACGAGCAGCACGACGGTGTTCACGACGCCGAGCGTCTGCTCGAGCTGCGTCTGCGAGGCGGTGAAGAGCTCGGCCTTGCCGTCGCGGTCGTGGAGGTACGCCGCGAACAGCGCGGTGAAGATGATGAGGTCGGCGAAGATGAAGAACCACGTGCCGAGCTCGCCGGGGACGTGCTCGACGTGGGGGTCCTCGCGGTCGGGGCGCGTCGACGTCGGGCGCCCGGCGTCCACGGTCGTGTCGGTGCTCACGTGCGCTGCTCCCGTTCAGGCGGCGATCGGCTCGCGCTCGAGCGCGACGGCCTGGCGCTCGTCGGCGACCTGCTGGCGCACGGCGCGCTGGACCGCCCACGACATGACGAGGAACCAGACGCAGAACGCGCAGAGGATCACCCAGAACGGCGCGATCCCGTTCCACGCGAACGGCCCCGACTTGAACCAGAAGATGAGGACGTCGGGCAGCATCACGACGCCGACCCAGAGGTTGAAGAAGCCCAGCCAGCGCGGGAAGACCCGCTGCTCGGGGTGCTGCAGGATGCAGAGCCCGACGGCGAGGACCTGGATGAACGTCGCGTAGAAGACGCCGACGAACGGCAGCCAGCCCGCGTCGTTCAGCGCCTGGGTGATCTCCGGGTTGCGGTCCAGGCGGAAGCTCGCGGTGAGCATGAGGAAGACCGGGATCATGAAGAACGCCGGCAGCAGCATCCCGAGGCCCAGCTGCGTGTACGTGTAGGGCGAGTGGCGGCCCTCGATCCGCTTCATCTGGACCGCGACGCTCGCCACGAACGGCCCGAGGAGCGCGGCGCCGAACATCGTCAGCACGAGGCCCGCCTGGATCATGTCGCGGTTCTCGGCGTACATCCGCTGCACCTCGACGGCGCTGTCGCTCGGCGACGGCGGCGGGATGAACCCCGCCATGAAGCCGAAGCCGATGAGCCAGACGACGGTCGCCGCTGGGCCGCACCAGGCGCAGATCAACTGGGTCTTCGCGTTCACGATCTCCTCTCCCGCCGCCCCGGGGTCGCGGCCGCGCCGCGCCCTCCGTGAACGGTTCCTCACGCCGAACGTATCCCCGGCTCCGCGGCGCGGGCAATCGACGACCCCCGACCGGCGGCGTCGTCACCCCCGGGTGGGGCGGCCGCCCGCTGAGCGGCGGCGCGGCGCGCGCGCCGGTCGGCGGCGGCCCACCGGTCAGTCCTCGATCTCGATCGCCTGCACCGGGCAGGACTCCGCGGCCCGCACGACCTGCTTGCGGAGGTCCTCCGAGGGCTCGGGCTGCAGCAACGTGACGACGTCGTCGTCGTCGCCGAGCTCGAACACGTCGGGCGCCTCGAGCACGCACGCCGCGTGCGCGTCGCAGACGTCGAGGTTCACGATCACCTTCACCGGGTCTCCTCCCCGTTGACGAGCGCCGAGGGGACCGCGACGGTCCGCTGGCGCAGGAACTCGGCCACCGACTTGCCCAGGGCGTCGAGGCGGCCGTTGGACGTGCAGCCGTCGCCGAGCAGGCCGTGGAGCACGACGTGCACCGCGCGCAGCTCGGGCAGCTCGTGGCGCGTGATCTCCAGCTCGCGCGCCTCCGGCAGCAGCTCGCGGATCCGCTCCGTGGTCAGCGCGTCGCGCAGCCACGGCCAGCGCGCCTCGCTCGTCCAGATCCCGACGTTCGAGTTGCCGCCCTTGTCGCCGGCGCGGGCGTGCGCGACGCGCCCCAGGGGCAGCGCGACCGTCGCGCCGCCGTCCTCCGTCGCGCCGGCGCCCGCCTGGCTCGGCACCACCGGCGGCGCGGCGGTCGGGACGCGGCGGACGGCGGTGCGGCGGCCGTCGTCGTGGACGACGACCGGGTCGAGCTGGTCCTGGTCCAGCAGCGCGGGCCAGTACTCGATCAGCGGGCTCGGCCGCGTCACGCGTCCGGTGCCGCCCTCGGCGTGGAAGCCCGGGATGCCCTCGAGGATGATCGCGTGGATCCGGTGGAAGAACGCGCCGGGCTTCAGCGGCTCGGGACGGTCGGCCCGGCCGACGATCCGCAGCGCGCAGGTCGCCGCCTCGATCGACTCGGCGTCCGGCGCCGGCCGCCCGATGAGGTCGACGCGGTGAATCCGCACCCCGCTGCCCTGCAGGACGTCGTCGACCTGCGCACGGACGAGCGCGGCCTTCTCCTCGACGTCCAGGCCGCAGATCCAGACGAGGTGCGAGTTCTCCCAGCCGGCGACCGCGGTG
>JALRCL010000481.1 GCA_023268575.1 Patulibacter sp. | reverse complement strand
CGGCGACGGCCGCGTCGGGCAGACCGGCACGGTCTTCCACGAGACGCTCCTCGACGAGAACGCCGCGAGCCACATCGCGCTGGGATCGGCGTACCTCATGTGCCTCGACGACGAGGCCGACCACCCGCGCGCGAACCGGTCGGCGATCCACGTCGACTTCATGGTCGGCTCGCGCGACGTCGCGGCGATCGGGATCGCCGCCGACGGCACCGAGGCGCCGCTGCTCGTGCAGGGCGCCTGGCAGTAGCGCCGGCCCGCCGGCGCCCGCCTGGGGCACCGGCGGCGTCCGCGGGAGGACGCGACGGCCCGGACCGACGAGGACCGGCGGCGGAGCGGTGCCGGGCGCCGCGCCCGGGACCCGTCGCTCAGTCGCCGACCGCGACCGGCTCGCGGGACGGCACGGGCGCCTCGTCCGCGTGGGCCCGCGGGCGCCGGACGAGCGCGACCACGAGGCCCCCGCCGACGATGCCGACGAGCCCGGCGACGAGCAGCGTCGTCCCGAGGCCCGAGGCGACGGCGGCGTGGATCGCGTCGTCGAGCTGCGCCCGGCTGCCGCTCGGCGCCGCGTCGAGGATCCGCTGCGTGCCGCCGCTCGCCACGCCGTGCGCGAGCGCGTCGGGTCCGGCGAGCTCGTCGCCGATCCGGCTGCTGAAGACGCTGCCGAGGATCGCGATCCCGACCGCCAGGCCGAGCTGGCGGCCGGTGTTCACCGCGCCGGCGGCCATGCCGCCTTGCTGCGGGGGCACCGACGCCATCGCCGTCGAGACGAGCAGCGGGTTGATGAGGCCGACGCCGAGGCCGATGAGGGCCATGCCCGGCAGGAGGCGCGCCCAGGTCGAGCCCGCGTCCAGGCCGGCCATCACGAGGTCGCCGAGACCGATCAGCGCGAGCCCGCCGCCGACGACCCAGCGCGGCGACAGCCGGTGCAGGTGCCGTCCGGACGCGCCGGCGACGACGAACGCCAGGCCGCTGAGCGGGAGCGTCACGAGGCCCGCCTCGATCGGGGACAGCTCGAGCACCGTCTGCAGCCAGATCGAGGAGTAGACGAGCGAGGCGAACGCCGCGGCCGACAGCGCGACCGCCGAGAGGACCATGCCGGTGAAGGCCGGCCGCCGCAGGAGCCCGAGGTCGAGCAGGGGCTGCGGCGTGCGGCGCTCGATCAGCACGAACGCGCCGAGCGCCACGATCGCGAGGGCGAGCACGCCGAGCGTCGCGGCCGACGTCCAGCCCTCGTCGTGGACCCGCACGAGGGCGAAGGTCAGCGCGCCGGCCGCCACGGTGAACGCGCCGCCGCCGGCCCAGTCGATCCGGGGCCGCTGCGGGTTGCGCGACTCGCGGACGACCCGGCGGGCGAGCAGGATCGTGGCGATCCCGATCGGGAGGTTCACGAAGAAGATCCAGCGCCAGGAGAGGCCGCCCGTGAGCAGGCCGCCGGCGATCGGTCCGGCCGCCGCCGCGGCACCCGCCGTCGCGCCCCACACGCCGAACGCGACGCCGCGGTCGCGACCGTCGTAGGAGGCGTGCAGCAGCGCGACCGTCGTGGCGAACATCGCCGCGGCACCGACGCCCTGGACGGCGCGGGCGGCGATCAGCGCGCCCTCGCTCGGCGCGACGCCGCAGGCCAGCGAGGCGACGGTGAAGACGACGAGGCCGGCGAGGTACGTGCGCCGCCGGCCGATGGTGTCGGAGATCGATCCGACGAGCAGGAGCAAGGCGGCGAGCGCCAGCGCATAGACGTCGACGACCCACTGGAGGCCGGAGAACGACGCCTCCAGGTCGATCGCCATGTCGGGGAGGGCGACGTTCACGATCGTGACGTCGACGAGGAGCATGAAGGTGCCGAGGCAGACGGCCACCAGCGGCAGCCAGTGGCCGCCGGAGGGCGTCGGCTCGGGAGCGTCGGGACGGGACATGCCACCCATCGTCCGCGCCGCCCGCTCGTTCACCAAGCACACCGCCTCTGGACGCGAGAAACTTCCATCTATGCCCAAATCCGAGACGGAAACCCTCACCATCGACCGCCTGGACCGACAGCTCGTCCACGCGCTGCTGCACGACGGCCGGGCGCCGTTCCGCACCCTCGCCACCGCCCTCGGATCCTCCGAGCAGACGATCGCCCGCCGGTACCGCCGTCTCTGCGACGCCCGCGCCCTGCGCGTCATCGTGCTGCCGAACCCCTGGACGGCCGCGGAGCGGCTCTTCCTCCGGATCTCGACGCAGCCGGGGGCCGCGCCGGCCCTCGGGCGCGCGCTGAGCCGCCGCGCGGACGTCTCGTGGGTCACCGTCGCCACGGGCG
>JALRCL010000048.1 GCA_023268575.1 Patulibacter sp. | reverse complement strand
TCATGGCGTCGGGGCACTATGCGCGCTTGTGGCGCGAGGTACTGGCGTGAGTGCCTTCTCGATGGGCGCTTCACCGCCCGCGCTCACGCTGGGGCAGCGGTACGGCATCCAGGGCATGACCTGGCGCGATCCGCCGATCCTGAAGCTCCCCGGGACGAAGGAGCGCCTCGGCGGGCGGACCTTCACGGTGCAGTACGACGGCCGGCGGATCCGCCGGATCGTCCTGCAGACGAACCGCGGCACGTACTGGGTCGCCAACTCGCTCACCGCGCAGCTGACGAACGCCGAGATGCGGGCGATCGCCCGGTCGCTGGCGCCGGTGCGCTGACCGACGCCGTTCCGGGGCCGTCGGCGCACGTCGGCGTCCCCGATCGCGCGCCGCCGCCGGCGACGGACGCCGGCCCCGCCGTCGGGCGCCGGCGAGCGGTCGTGGATCAGCGACCCGCGCCGGGCTGCCAGAGCGGCTCGTCGCCGTCGTTGGCCGAGCGGGCGAGGATGAAGAGCAGGTCGGAGAGCCGGTTGAGGTACTTCGCGACCTCGGGGTTGGCGCCCTCGACGAGCAGCACGCGGCGCTCGGCGCGGCGGCAGATCGTGCGCGCGACGTGCAGGTGCGCCGCCGCGGGCGAGCCGCCCGGAAGGAGGAACGAGCGCAACGGCTCGAGCTCGGCGTTGACCTCGTCGCAGCGCTCCTCGACCCAGGCGACCTGCTCGGGCGTCGCGCGCAGGCGGTCCTTGCGCTCGGAGGCCGAGTCCTCCGGGACGGAGAGGTCCGCGCCGAGGTCGAAGAGGTCGTTCTGCACGCGACGCAGCCACGGGCCGAGGCGCTCGGGCAGGTCCGGCAGCGTCTGGACGACGCCGATGTGGCTGTTCAGCTCGTCGATCTCGCCGTAGGCCTCGATCCGCGGGTGCGTCTTCGGCACGCGGCTCATGTCGCCGAGGTGCGTCTCGCCGGCGTCGCCGAGACGGGTGTAGATCCGGGTCAGGTTGACGGCCACGCGCCGAGCCTAGCGCGGCGTCCCGCGCGCGACGGCGCGGGGCTGCGAAGTTCGCCAATACACTCGCCAACCGGTGTCGCGCCCCGTCGTCCCGTCGATCCTCCGCCCGTGGCGCGCTCTGCGCGGCGGCGGTCTCCTCGCCCTCGGCCTGGTCGGCCTCGCGCTCACCGGCTGCGGCGGCACCGACCGTGGCACGGGGGCCCGGGTGCTCGTGACCGACCGCTTCGGCGAGGTCCAGGTCCTCGACCGTCGCGACGTCCCCGTCGAGGACGGCGACCACGTGCTCGACGTCCTGCGTCGTGCGACGGACGTGCGGTCCGACCGGACCGGAGACGTCACGCAGATCGGCGACCGCGCCGCGACCGGGCAGCGTCGCTGGCGGTTCCTCATCAACGGCGTGCCCGCCGAGACCGGGGCGCTGGACGACACGCAGCCGACGAACGAGCAGCGGCCGACCGACCGCCAGACGGCGTCCGAGGCGCCGATCCACGACGGCGACACGGTCTGGTTCGACCGCGCCGACCTCGGTGATCCGCGCCGTCCGGTCGCCACGCCGCCGCGTGGCGCCGTCGGGCTCTTCCCCGAGCCGTTCGTGCACGGCTTCGAGGGCAAGCGCTGGCCGCTGCGCCTGGAGTGCGTGGACCCGCGCGGCGACGCATGCCGCCAGGTGCGCGACCTCATCGTCCGCTACGGCCTGCCGGCGTCCGTGGCGCCGCTGCGCAGCTCCTACAACCCGGAGACGGCGCGGATCGCCGTGGGCACGTGGCGCGACCTGCGCCAGGATCCGGCGGCCGGGCTGCTCGAGCTCGGGCCGCGCGTGTCGGGCGTGTTCCTGCGCCCGCGCGCCGACGGCCGCCAGGTGCAGCTCCTGGCCGCCGATGGCTCCGTCGCGCGGACCCTCGGGCCCGGGACCGGGCTCGTCGTCGCGTCGCGCTACCGCGACGAGCCGCCGAGCTGGATCGTCAGCGGCACCGACGCGGACGGCCTCGCTCGCGCGATCGCCGCCTTCGACGAGCGGACGCTGCGCAACCGGCTGGCGATCGCCGTCTCCGGCGGCGACGTCATCGCGCTGCCGGTCCGCGACGGCCGGTAGCGGCCTCCCGCCCGTCGGAACGGGCACCCGACAGGGGCGCGCGGCCGACGTTCGCGGAAGCGCCCGCGCGCCTCGGCGGTACCGGAACGGACGCGCACGGCACGGGGCGACGTCCGCGGAGGCCCGCGCCCCGGCGGCACCGAACAGGACGCGCGCAGCGCAACGCGGCGTCGGCGGAGGGGCCGGGCCCACCCGGCCGGACAGCGTGTGCAGACGGGGTGGACACCGAAGTACACGACGTGTACTTTGGTCGCGCCGCGCGCGCCGAGCCGGGGAGGACCGACGGGCGCGGCGCCGCCGGGTCCGCACCAGGGCGACTCGGCGACGACCCCGGAGGGGCCATGGGCCAGCACACGTCGCACGTCACGAACCCGCAGGTCGCCGGCGGCCTCCGCACCGCGCGGCCGGAGCCCCGGCGCTCCCGCCCGACCACGACCACCGGAGCACCCGAATGACCGCCGAGCCATCCACCGTCGATACGACGGAGGCCCGACCCACGGTCTGGTTCGCCGATCCGGGGGCCGTCGACCACGACGTCGTCGGCGGCAAGGGGGCGAACCTCGGGCGCCTCGCGCAGGCCGGGTTCCCCGTCCCGGAGGGGTTCGTCGTCAGCACCCGCGCCTACGACGCGCACGTCGCGCCGCTGCGCGACGCGGTGCGCGAGCTCCTCGACGAGGTGCCCGCGGGCGACCTCGCCGCGTTGGAGGCGGCGGCCGCCGCGATCCGCGAGCGGCTCGAGCAGGCGGCGATCCCCGACGCGGTCGCCACGCCGGTGCGCGCGGCCTACGCCGAGCTGGGTGGCGGGTACGTCGCCGTGCGCTCGTCGGGCACCGCGGAGGACCTCGAGGGCGCGGCGTTCGCCGGCCAGCACGACACGTACCTCGACGTCCGCGGCGAGGACGAGCTGCTGGACGCCGTGCGCCGCGCCTGGGCGAGCCTCTACACCGCCCGGGCGATCGACTACCGACGCCAGCGCGGGATCGATCCGCTGCCGTCGATCGCCGTCGTCGTCCAGCGGATGGTCGCCGCCGAGGTCGCCGGCGTGCTCTTCACCGCCGACCCCGTCCGTCGGCGCACCGATCGCCTGCTCGTCAACGCGAGCTGGGGGCTGGGGGAGGCCGTCGTCTCGGGCATCACGACGCCCGACCAGCTCGTCGTCGAGCACGGCAGCTGGCGCGTCCTGGACCGCGTGATCGGCGGCAAGGAGGTCGAGGTCGTCCGCGACCCCGAGACCGGCCGCGGGACGATCGAGCGCGACGTCGACGAGGAGCGCCGCGCCCGGCCGGCGCTGGAGGACGACCGCGCCGCCGAGCTCGCGCGGCTCGGGGCCCGGGTCGCCGAGCACTACGGCAGCCCGCAGGACGTGGAGTGGGCGCTCGCCGACGGGACGCTCGTGCTGCTCCAGGCCCGCCCCGTCACCGGCGTGGACTTCTCGCTGCCGCCCGAGCCCGACGGCCCCGACCTGGCCGCGAGTCCCGTGCACCTGCCCGGTGCCCGCGTGCGTTGGACGACGGCGAACGTCGACGAGGCGTTCCCGGGCATCGTCACGCCGCTGACGTGGTCGGTGTACGACCCGGCGACCGAGGCGACGATGCGGGGCTGCTGGGCGGACTTCGGCGTCCTGCGCGAGCGCGAGCGCGCCGTCCCCGCCGACGTCGACCTGCGCTTCATCACCGTCGCGCACGGTCGCGCGATCGCGAACGTCGACGTCATGTGCCAGCTCGCGGGGCGCCTGCCGGGCAGCTCCGCGGCGCAGATGGAGGAGCAGCTGTTCGGCTCCGTGCCCGAGGAGGACACCGAGCCGCCGTTCCTCGAGCGGATCCGGCGCTGGCCGATCGTCGCGGTGCGGATGCCGCTGACCGTCCGCGGGCGGATGCGCGAGCAGGAGCAGGTCGCGCGAGACGTCTTCGCCTGGTGGGGGCGGGTCGCCTTCGGCGTGCAGCACGCGACGCTCGCCGAGGCGATCGACCTGCTCGCCGAGGCGCGCAACCGCTACGCGCAGGTCACGCGCAGCCACATGGTCCT
>JALRCL010000344.1 GCA_023268575.1 Patulibacter sp. | reverse complement strand
CGACCGCGCGCCGGGTCGGGATGACCGGCGTGCCCGGGGCCGGGAAATCGACGACGATCGAGGCGCTCGGCGTCTGGCTCGTCGAGCAGGGCCACCAGGTGGCGGTGCTCGCGGTCGATCCGTCCTCCACGCGACAGGGCGGGAGCATCCTCGGCGACAAGACCCGGATGCAGCGGCTCGGCAACCTCGACGACGCGTACATCCGCCCGTCGCCGTCCAGCGGGGTGCTCGGCGGCGTCGCCCGCCGCACGCGCGAGGCGATGATCCTCTGCGAGGCCGCCGGGTTCGACGTCGTGATCGTCGAGTCGGTCGGCGTCGGGCAGTCCGAGGCCGAGCTCGCCGAGCTCGTCGACTGCGTCGTGCTGCTGCTCGTCCCCGGCGCCGGCGACGAGCTGCAGGGGATCAAGCGCGGGATCGTCGAGGTCGCGGACCTCATCGTCGTGAACAAGGCCGACGGCGAGCGCGAGGCCCTCGCGCGGCGCGCGGCCGGCGACTACCGCCACGCCCTGCGGATGCTCCCCGAGGCGACGCCGGGCTGGAAGACGCAGGTGCTCACCGCCAGCGCCACCGAGGGCACCGGCATCACCGAGACCTGGGCGGCGATCGAGGAGCACCGCGCGCACCTCGAGTCCGACGGCGGTCTCGCACGGCGCCGGGCGGGGCAGCAGCGCCGCTGGCTCCAGGCCCAGATCGACGAGGGCGTGCTGGCGGCCTTCGCCGAGCGCCCCGGGGTGCCCGCCGCGCTCGAGGCGGCGTTCGCCGGCGTCGCGGAGGGACGCGTCACCGTGCCGCAGGCCGCGGCGCAGGTGCTCGAGGTCGGGTTCGGCCCCGACGCGCCGCCGGAGCGCTGAGGGGACGCCGGTCGGTCCGGCGACGCGAGCGCCTCGGCGCCAGGAACGGGGCCCCGTCCGCACCGGTCGCGGGTGCCGCCGGTTCGTACCGAGGATGTCCCCCATCCCCCGCCTCCGCATCGCGCTCGCAGCGCTCCCGCTGCTGAGCGCCGTCCTCGCCGCGCCCGCCTCCGCGTCCGCCGCCAGCGACATCGTCACCCCCGTCCAGCAGCTCGCCGTCCCGACCACGGGCCTGGCCACCGGCAACGGCGTCGTCAGCTGGACGACGGGCCGCTTCGCCGATCCGACGCAGCAGCCGCTGCCGCTGCCCACGAGCTTCGACCTGTGGACGGCGACGAACGCCGGCCCACGCCTCGTCGCCCAGGGCCTGCCCACCGCCGACTGGGAGGCCGGCACCGACGCCGGCGGCGCGCCGGTGCTCGTCTCCGGAACGCAGCTGCTCGACGTCCGCACCGGCACCCTTCGGACGCTGCGCCTCGGGGTGCCGGCCGCCCGTCTCGGCGCCGTCGCGATCGACGCCGGACGGCTGTACTTCGTCGTCAACGCGGCGCGGCCGACCCGCACGACGCACGCCGTCCTGCGGGTCGCGCGGCTGGACGGCACGACGGTCGGGCGACGGACGCTCGTGCGACGGCTCCCGCGGGGCGAGCGCGGCGACGGGCTGCTCGCCGACGGCAACCGGATCGCCGTCGACGCGTCCTCGCGCGTCGTCGTCGACGGGCGCACCGGCACCCTGCGCCAGACCCGCGCGGGCACGCCCCGCGGCACGTGGCGCGCGACGAACCGCGTCCTCGTGCAGGAGGGACCGATCCCGACCGTGCGGGCCCTCGGCTTCACGCCCGACCGTGGGTCCCTGCTCTCGGCGATCAGCGACGACGAGCACCCCACGACCCGGATCGAGCGGCTGCGGCTGCGCGGCACGGCGAAGCCGACCGTCACGCGACTGCACGGGCAGTACGACGCCGGCCTGACCTACGACCGCGTGAGCGCCCGGCTGCTGCTGTTCGCCCCCGCCGCGGACGGCGAGGGCCCCGGCGGGACGCTCGGCTGGAGCGCCCCGCGGCGCTGAGCGGGTCGGGAAGGTCGGCGAGGGCTCCTCGGCACGGCGGCCGAACGGATCGAAGGGCGTGTCGGGGGCGGGCACGCGCCCCGCAGCCTAGGGACCGAGGCGCCGCGGGTGGCGGCGGGGCGCGCGCCGCTCAGCGGCGCGGGGCGCTCCAGCCGAGCACGCCG
>JALRCL010000343.1 GCA_023268575.1 Patulibacter sp. | reverse complement strand
CGCCCGTTCTCCGTCCGCACGTACTGGCGGACGGCGAAGAACGTCGCGCCGATCCCGAGGAACATCGCCCACCAGTAGCCGGTGACGACGTCGCTCATGCCGACGGTGATCTTCGTGATGAACGGCAGCTCGGCGTTGAAGTCCTCCAGCACGCCGACGAAGACCGGCACGAGGAAGGCGACGAGCGCCATGAGGACGAGCATCGCGAAGCTGATGACGACGCCCGGGTAGACCATCGCGCTCTTCACGGCGCGGCGCAGCTCGGCGTCCTTCTCCAGCTGGTCGGCGGCGCGGTTCAGCGCGTCCTCGAGCACGCCGCCGATCTCGCCGGCGTGGACCATCGCGACGTACAGGCGGTTGAAGACGCGCGGGTGCTTGTCCAGCGCCTCGGAGAGCGACGCCCCGTTCTCGACGTCGGAGCGGACCGTCGAGAGGACCTCGCGCAGCTTGTCCTTCTCCGTCTGCTGCTCGAGGACCGCGAGCGCGCGGAGGACCGTCATGCCGGACGAGATCATCGTCGCGAACTGCCGGCTGAACACGACCATGTCGTGCGGCTTGATCCGCTCGAGGACCTTGATCTCGAGGTTCCAGGCGGCGCGCTTCAGGTCGACCGAGAGCGGCACGAGGCCGCGCTGGCGCAGCGCCTCGGTGACGGCGTCGGCGTTCTCGGCGTCCAGCTCGCCCTTGGCGCGGGCGCCACGGGGGTCGAGGGCGACGTAGGCGAAGGTGCTCACGGTGGCGGGCTCGTTCTGGAGGGGTGGCGGGCGCGCTAGATCGCGGTCAGCTGCGGAGCGTCGTCGTCGACGGGCGGCGCGCCGCCCACGGCGTCGATGCCGGCCCGCTGCGTCTCGCGCGGGTCGACGGCCTTCTCGAGCAGGCGACGGAAGTCGGACACGTCGTTGGCGCGCGTCTCGGCGACGGCGCGCGAGAGCTTCCCGGCGTTGACGAGCTCCACGAGCGACGCCTCGAGGGTCTGCATCCCGTAGCGCGCGCCGGTCTGGATCGCCGAGCGCAGCTGGTGCGTCTTGCCTTCGCGGATGAGGTTGCGGATCGCCGCGGTCGGGATCATCACCTCGAGCGCCGCGCAGCGGCCGAGGCCGTCGGCGGTCGGCAGGATCTGCTGGCAGACGACGCCCTGCAGCGCGGCGGCCAGCTGCATCCGGACCTGGTTCTGCTGCGCGGCCGGGAACGAGTCGATGATGCGGTCGACGGTCTGCGGCGCGTCCTGGGTGTGCAGCGTCGCGTAGACGAGGTGCCCGGTCTCCGCCGCGGTCAGCGCGGTGCCCATCGTCTCCAGGTCGCGCATCTCGCCGACGAGGATCACGTCGGGGTCCTGGCGCAGCGCGGCCTTCAGCGCCAGGGAGAAGCTCGGCGCGTCCGTGCCGAGCTCGCGCTGGTTGACGATGCAGCCCTTGTGCGGGTGCAGGACCTCGATCGGGTCCTCGATGGTGAGGATGTGGTCGTGCCGCTGCTCGTTGATCCGGTCGATCATCGCCGCGAGCGTCGTCGTCTTGCCCGAGCCGGTCGGGCCGGTGACGAGGACGAGCCCGCGGGGCTTCTCCGTGAGGTCGGTGAGGACCTCCGGCAGGCCGAGCTCGGCGAGCGTCCGGATCCGGTCCGGGATCAGGCGCAGCGCCGCGCCGGTGGCGCCGCGCTGCTGGAACGCGTTGACGCGGAAGCGGGCGACGCCCGGCACGGGGTAGGCGAAGTCGACCTGACGCTCGGTCTCCAGCCGCTGGCGCTGGTTCGTGGACAGCAGCCCGTAGACGAGCTCGCGGCAGGTCGCGACGTCCATCGCGTCCTCGCCGACGGGCGTGAGCCGGCCGCGGACGCGGATCATCGGCGGACTGCCGGCGGTGAGGTGGAGGTCGGACGCCTCCTGCTCGATCATCGCCTGGACCAGGTCGGGGAAGTGGACGGCCATCTCCCTCGACCGATCGGACGGAGCTCGACCGCGCCGGACGGTGGGCGCAGTCGCGTGGACGAACGTCCGGGCCGCGACGGCCCCGGGGCGGCGCTCAGCGCGTGTCGCCGGTGACGCGCGCCACCTCGGCGAGCGTCGTCCGGCCGGCGAGGACCTTCGCGATCCCGTCCTCGCGCAGGCGTCGCATGCCGCCGGCCACCGCGGCGCGGCTGATCGCCTCGATCGGCGCGCGCTCGACGATGAGCCCGCGGATCGCCTCGTCGATGATCATCACCTCGTAGAGCCCGAGGCGGCCGCGGTAGCCGGTGTCGCCGCAGCGTGCGCAGCCGACGGCCTCGAAGAGCTCGACCTCGTCCTCCGCGAAGGCCACCCCGTGCTGGCGGATCAGGTCGCCGGAGACCGTCACCGGCTGGCGGCAGGCCGAGCAGAGCGTCCGAGCGAGGCGCTGGGCGACGACGCAGTCGATCGCCGAGGCCACGAGGAACGGCTCGACGCCCATCTCCAGCAGGCGGGTGACGGCGGTCGGGGCGTCGTTCGTGTGGAGGGTCGAGAGGACGAGGTGGCCGGTGAGCGCGGACTCGACGGCGATCTTCGCCGTCTCCGCGTCGCGGATCTCGCCGACCATGATCACGTCGGGATCGGCGCGCATCATCGAGCGCAGGCCGTTGGCGAAGGTCATCCCGCGCCGCTGGCTCACCTGCACCTGGGTCACGCCGTCGAGCTGGCGCTCGACGGGATCCTCGATCGTGACGATGTGGCGGTCGCTCGTGTTCAGGCGCTGCAGCGCGGCGTAGAGCGACGTCGACTTGCCCGACCCGGTCGGCCCGGTCGCGAGGATCGCGCCGTAGGGCTTGCGGAACGCCCGCTCGAACCGCTCGCGGTCCTCCTCCTGCATCCCGAGGCGGTCCAGCGTGATGACGCCGTCGTCGCGGTCGAGGATCCGCAGGACGACGGACTCGCCGTGGACCGACGGCAGCGTCACGGCGCGCAGGTCGACGCGGCGGCCGTCGATCGTCAGGGTCACCCGGCCGTCCTGCGGCATCCGCCGCTCGGCGATGTCGAGCTCCGCCATGACCTTGATCCGGGAGACGAGCCCGGGCACGAGCGCCTTCGGGACGGTCGCGGTCTCCTGCAGCACCCCGTCGATCCGGAACCGGACGCGCATCCCGTGCGTCATCGGCGAGAAGTGGACGTCGGAGGCACGCCGCTCGATCGCCTGCGCGAGCACCGTGTTGACGAGCGCGATCACCGGCCCGTCCTCGGAGCCCGAGCGGAGGTCGACGAGGTCGACGGCCTCGTCGACGTCGGCCTCGTCGGGGGTCGCCTGCTTCACGGCCTCGTCGAGCCGCGTCATCGACGCCAGGCGCGTCTGGACGTCCTCGCGCGCGGCGACGGCGAGCTTGACCTTGGAGCGGGTCAGCATCGCCAGGTCCTCCGCGATCAGGGCGTTGCTCGGGTCGGCGACGGCGACGAGCACCGCCCCGTCGATCCGGGCGACCGGGACCGCCTGGTACGTCCGCGCCTCGTCGGCCCCGAGCGTCGACAGCACGGCCGGGTCCGGTTGGACGTTGGCGAGGTCGAGGTGCATCAGCCCGTGACGATCGGCGAGCGCACGGGCGAGCTGGTCCGAGGTCACGACCCCGAGCTCGACGATCGCGCGCTCCAGCGGCAGGCCGCGCTCGCGTGCCGTCGCCAGCGCGTCGGCGATCCGGATGCCGTCCGCGCCGCGCGCGACGAGGACCTCGGGCAGCGAGCGACCGGCCAGCTCGGGGCGCGGGCTCGTCAGCGCACGGTCGAGCGGCAGGGCGCCCCGAGGGTGGTCCTCGATCCCCGGGTCACTGCGCGCGTCGACGGCAGGGTGGTCCAGCACGGTCAACGGAGTATCGGCGATCAGCAGCGGAAACCTGAACTCGACAAGCGCACGACCGAGCTGCCGGGTCGACGAACGGCGCCCGCGCGACCCCGCATCGCACGCCGCTCACGGGGTCAGGCGGCTCTGGCCGCGCGCTCCATGGTCGCCCGCGGCGCCGGACGCCCCGTCCAGCGCTCGAGGCTCCGCGCCCCCTGCGCGACGAGGATCGCGAGGCCGTCGACCGTCCGTGCGCCGGCGTCGGCGGCCGCTGCCAGCAGCGCCGTGCCCTCGGGCCGGTAGACCATGTCGACGACGATCCCGTGGTCGGCGAGGTCGTTGGGCGAGAGCGGCAGCTCGCGGAACGTCTCGGCCGGATCGTGCAGGCCCACGGCCGTCGACTGGACGAGGACGTCGCCGGGCTCGACCACCTCGACCGCATCGATCCCCAGATCCTCGGCGAGGGCGTGGGCCCGTGCGGCGGTGCGATTCCAGACGCGCACGCTCGCGCAGCCCGCCTCGCGCAGCGCCCACGCGCAGGCCCGGGCGCTGCCGCCGGCCCCGAGCACCGTCGCCGTCCGGCCGGCGAGCGGCTCGCCGATCGCGTCCAGCAGCCCCGGGGCGTCGGTGTTGTCGGCCTCGAGCGTGCCGTCCGTCCGGACGCTCAGCGTGTTCGCCGCGCCGATCTCGCGCGCCGCCGGCGTCGCGACGTCGGCGCAGGCCAGCGCGGCGTGCTTGTGCGGGATCGTGACGTTCGCACCGGCGAAGCCCGTCCCGGCGAGGGCCCGGATCGCCTCGTCGACGGCGTCGGGCGGCACCGGCAGCAGCCCGTAGGACCAGTGGTCGAGCCCCAGCTCGGCGAGGGCGGCACCCTGCATCGCCGGCGAGCGGCTGTGCGCGACCGGCCACCCGAGGACGCCGAGGCGCCAGGCGGTCGCCGGGTCGGCGACACCGACCGGCTGCGGCCCTTCCGCGCTCACCGCTTGCGGCAGTTCGTCGCGTCCGACGGGTCGCGGCCGAGCCGCTTGCGCTCGGACTCGTAGAACGCGGCGTCGCGGTTGAACTGCTCGGCCGAGGACGAGAAGTTGTGGCGCCCCTTGCCGCACGGACGCACGACGTAGTACGTCGCGTCGCTGCGCGCCGGGTTCGCGGCGGCGACGATCGCCGCCCGCCCGGGGCTGCCGATCGGCGTCGGCGGCAGGCCCTTGCGCAGCCGCGTGTTGTACGGCCCGGGGCGGCGCAGCTCGCTCTGGCGCAGCGGGCGGGTCCAGTTGCGCTCGGCGTACCGGATCGTCGCGTCGATGTAGAGGGGCGTGCCCTCCTTCAGGCGGTTGTAGATGACCGCCGCGACGAGCCGTCGCTCGGAGGGCACGCGGACCTCGCGCTCGATGAGCGAGGCGATGATGAGGACGTCGTAGCGGTTGAGGTTCGCGCGGCGCGCGCGCTTCCACGAGATGCCCCGGATGTTGCGCCGGAACGCGCCGATCTGCTCGTCGACGAGCCGCCGGGCGGTCGCGTCGCCGCGGGTCAGCTCGAAGGTCGCCGGGAAGAGGAAGCCCTCCAGGCCGCTGCGCGACCGCGGCTGGCCGTAGTCGTGCGGATCGAAGCCCGGGCTGCTGGCCGACGCGGCGAGGTAGCTGCCCCGCACGCCGGCCTCACGGGCCACGCGCGCCGCCTCGCGCCGCGACAGGCCCTCGGGAACCGTGACGTTGACCGTGGCCGGCGGGAGCGGATCCTGCTGCAGCGCGTCGATCGCCGCGCCGTAGGACATGTCGCGCCGCAGCTCGAGCCGTCCGGCCCGCAGGTCGCCCGCCGCGCCGCTGAGGCGGGCGCGCACGGCGAAGAACGTCGCGTTGCTCACGACGCCGTTCTCGTGCAGCAGGCGCCCGATGTCGTCGACCGACGAGCCGGGCGGGATCGTCACGACGACGCGGCCCTCTCCCCCGCCCTTCAGCGGCTGGAAGAGCACCACGCCGACGACGAGCGCGACGAGGATCGGGACGAGGACGAGGAACGCCGCGAGGCGCGAGACGCCGCGCCGGGCCGGCGCCGTGCGCGGACCGAGGGCCGTCGCGGGGCTGCCTCCGGGACCGGGCGCGGTGCCCGTGCGACGTTGGATCTTCGCGCGGCGCTTCGCCAGCCGGATCTCCTGTCGCTCGCTGCGCGTGGCCGGCGGGCGCTGCGCCGCGGCGGCCTGCTGCGCGGCCCGCTCCTGCTTGGCCGCCGCGCGCTGCTCGCGGGCGGCGGCACGCTGATCCCGGCGCGAGGGCGTCGCCTCGGCGGCCCGACGGCCGCCGCGCGGCGCCGGGGTCGGCCGGGCGTCGGGATCCGCCACGGGCCGACGGCGGGCCGGCGCGTCCGGGCCGTGCGACGCCGGCGGTCGCGACGGCGCCGGCGGCGGGCCGCCGGGAGCCGGCTGGGCGCCCGGGAGCGCGCCCCCGTGAGTGGGGTCGCCGGTACCGGGGGCCGCGGGGCG